>JAEUMW010000259.1 GCA_016791345.1 Betaproteobacteria bacterium
ACCAAGGACGTGCCGACCGGCGAGTTCAACAAGCTCGTCGCTGCTGCCGGCGGGCGCGACAACGCCTTCACCAACCGCGACTACACCGCCTATTTCCAGCAGGTGCAGAAGTCCGAGCTGCCGCTCATGTTTCGACTCGAAGCCGATCGCATGGCGAATCTCAACCTCACGGACGAGGAGTTCGCCAAGGAGATCAAGGTGGTCATGGAGGAGCGGCGGTTGCGCACCGACGACAAGGCGCGCGCGCTGCTCTACGAGCAAATGTTCGCGACGGCGTACAGCGCCCATCCCTATCGCACGCCGGTGATCGGCTGGATGAACGACCTCGAGAACATGAAGGCAGGCGATGCGCGCGAGTGGTACCGGGAGTGGTACGCACCGAACAACGCGACGCTGGTGGTCGTCGGCGACGTCCAGGCGCAGGAGGTCTTCAAGCTCGCCGAGAAGTATTTCGGCAGCATCAAGTCGCACCCGCTGCCCGCGCGCAAGCCGCAGGACGAGCCGGTCCAGCGCGGCGAGCGGCGCATCACGGTGAAGGCGCCGGCCGAGTTGCCGTATCTCGTGATGGCGTATCACGTGCCGAAGATCGAGAACGTCGAGGAGGACTGGGAGCCGTACGCGCTCGACGTGCTCGACGGCATTCTCGACGGCTACGAAGGCGCGCGGCTCACGCGCTCGCTCGTGCGCGACGCGAAGATCGCGACCGACGTCGGCTCGAGCTACGACGCGGTGACGCGCGGGCCGACATTGTTCCTGCTCGAAGGCACACCGGCCGAGGGGAAGACGGTCGAGGCGCTCGAAGCTGCGCTGCGCAGCGAGATCCGCGGCATCGCCGAGCACGGCGTGAGCGAGGAGGAACTCGCGCGCGTCAAGGCGCAGGTCATCGCGGGCGAGGTGTACCAGCGCGATTCGATGTTCTATCAGGCGATGCAGATCGGCACGCTGGAGACCGCCGGCTTGCCGCACCGCTCGCTCGATGTGCAGATCGAGAAGCTCAAGGCCGTCACCGCGGCGCAGGTGCAGGAAGTCGCACAGAAATACTTCGGCGATGACGGTCTGACGGTGGCGGTGCTCGACCCGCAGCCGCTCGAGGGTGCCAGGCGCGCATCCAGCGTCGCGGGGGTGCGGCATGCGCAATGATCTCTGGCGCCTGCTGTGCGCCGCCGCGGCATTCGCTCTGCTGGCGGGCGCGAACCCGGCGCTGGCGCTGCCGACGATCCAGCAGTGGACGACCCCGACCGGGGCGCGCGTCTATTTCGTCGAGAACCACGACCTCCCCATCGTCGACGTGAGTGTCGATTTCCCCGCCGGCTCTTCGTTCGACGCGCGGTCCAAGTCGGGTGCGGCGGGGCTCACGCAGTACATGCTCCGCTTCGGCGCGGACGGCCTCGACGAAGACCGGATTTCGAACCGCATCGCCGATGTCGGCGCGCAGCTCTCCGGGCGTTTCGATCTCGACCGGGCCGGCCTGGGTGTGCGCACCCTGTCGAGCGCGCGTGAGCAGGACGCCGCGATCGCGGTGCTTGCGAAAGTGCTGCAGTCGCCCACCTTCCCGCAGGAGTCGGTGGTGCGGGAGAAGAACCGCATCGTGGCGGACTTGAGGGAGGCCAACACCAAGCCGGAGACCATCGCGGCCAAGACCTTCTTCGCGACGCTCTATGGCGACCATCCCTACGCCTTGCCGAGTGCCGGGTCGCCGGAGACCGTCGCTGGCCTCACACGCGAGGATCTCGTCGATTTCTATCGCGCGCACTACAACGCGCCGCACGCCGTGGTCGCGATCATGGGGGATGTCACCCGCGATGAGGCCGATGCGATCGCGCGACGCCTGACCGACAGGCTGCCGCCGGCGCCGGCCGATGCGGTCCGGCTGCCGGACGTGACGCCGCTCGCGCGTGCCTCCGAACAACGGATCGCCCATCCTGCGACGCAGAGCCACATCCTCATGGGCGCGCCCGGCATCCGGCGCAACGATCCCGACTACTTCGCGCTCATCGTCGGCAACTACGTCCTCGGCGGCGGCGGGTTCGTGTCGCGTTTCACGGAAGAGGTGCGCAGCCGCCGCGGCCTTGCCTACAGCGTGTACAGCACCTTCCAGCCGCTGCGCTTCGAGGGGCCGTTCCAGATCGGGCTGCAGACGAAGAAGGAGCAATCGGCAGAAGCGCTCGATGTCGTCCGCGTCACGCTCCGCGATTTCATCGCCAAGGGGCCGACGGAGCAGGAACTGCGCGCCGCCAAGCAGAACATCGTCGGCGGTTTTCCGCTGCGCGTGGACAGCAACCGGAAGATCCACGAGTACATCGCCACCATCGGTTTCTACGACCTGCCGCTGGACTACCTCGACAGATTTCCCGGCAACGTCGAGCGCGTGAGCGTCGAAGACGTGAAGCGCGCGTTTGCCGATCGCGTCCATCCGGACGCGCTGGCGACGGTCGTCGTCGGCGCGCCGGAAAGCAAGACCACCGCCGCACGTCCCTGACGCCTCGGGGCGGCGCGAGCGGTGAGCACGAACCGGGTGCGCATCATCGGCGGCACGTGGCGCAGCCGGCTCATCCACTTTCCCGCGATCGACACGCTGCGCCCGTCTCCCGACCGCGTGCGCGAGACACTCTTCAACTGGCTCGGCCAGGATCTCACCGGGCTTTCCTGTCTCGATCTCTTCGCCGGCAGTGGCGTGCTCGGCTTCGAGGCGGCATCGCGCGGAGCGACGCGCGTGGTGATGGTCGAGCGCGATCGCACGGCAGTCAGCGCGCTGCGCGAGAACGTGACGCGGCTCGGCGCGCAGGCGGTCGAAGTGGTGCAGGCGGACGTGCTCGCTTGCCTGCGGCACGAGACCCGGCGCTTCGATGTCGTCTTCATGGATCCGCCGTTCTCGCAGGACCTCGTGCCTGCGGTGCTGACCGCCGTCACGGCCTGCCTCGCCGACGGCGCGCGGGTCTATGTCGAAAGCGGACGGCCGTTGACGGCGGCGGCGCCGTGGCGGATGCTGCGCGAGCAAAGAGCGGGACGCGTCCACTTCCATCTGCTCGACCGGGAGGCTCGATGAACCATACGGTGCTCTATCCAGGCACGTTCGACCCGATCACCCTCGGGCACGAGGATCTCGTGCGCCGCGCCGCGCGCCTGTTCAGCCGGGTCGTGGTCGGGGTTGCCGACAGTCGCGGGAAGCGCCCGATCTTCGAACTGGACGAGCGCGTGCAGATGGCGCGGGCAGTGCTGGCGGTGTATCCGAACGTCGAGGTCGTCGGCTTCACCGGACTGCTCATGAACTTCCTGCGGGAGCAGCAGGCACGGGTGATCCTGCGCGGGCTGCGGGCCGTGTCCGACTTCGAGTTCGAGTTCCAGATGGCGGGCATGAATCGCATGCTGCATCCGGATGTCGAGACGCTCTTCCTGACGCCGTCCGAGCAGTACATGTTCATCTCCGCCAGCATCGTGCGGGAGATCGGCTCGCTCGGTGGCGACGTAAGCCAGTTCGTGCAACCCTTGATTGCCCAGCGCTTGCGTGAAAAAATAGCAAGTTCCCTTTGAACCCGTCAGAAGTTCCCATGGCCCTCCTCATCACCGATGCCTGCATCAACTGCGACGTGTGCGAACCGGAGTGTCCGAACGGCGCCATTGCGCAGGGCGAGGAGATCTACGTGATCGCGCCGGCGCTGTGCACCGAATGCGTGGGCCACTACGCGACCTCGCAGTGCGTCGAGGTGTGCCCGGTCGACTGCATCGTGCTGGACCCGAACGTGGTCGAAACGAAGGAGCAGCTTGAGCTCAAGTACCGCAGCCTGATCGCGGAGAAGGTCACCGCCTGACCGACGCCGGCGCGGGAATTATCAGCGCTGGCAGCGCGGGCAATAGAACGTCGAGCGCTGCCCCTGGCGCATCGAGCGGATCGCCGATCCGCAGTGGTGGCAGGGCTCGCCTGTCCTGCCGTACACCGTGTACTGCTGCTGAAAGCACCCCGCCGCGCCGTGGGCGTCGACGAAGTCGCGCAGCGTGCTGCCGCCCGCGGCGAGCGCGAGTTCCAGGGTCGTATGGATGGCCTGCGCCAGCCGCCGATAGCGCTCTAGGCTCACGCGGTTCGCGCTGCGGGCGGGGTGGATGCGGGCGCGATACAGCGCTTCGCTCGCGTAGATGTTGCCGATGCCGGCGAGCACGTGGCTGTCCATGAGCACGAGCTTGATCGCCGCCGAGCGCGTGCGCGTGGCGACGTAGAGAGAATCGCCGTCGAATCCCGGTGCCAGCGGTTCCGGGCCGAGCCCGGCGAGCAGCGGATGCGTCAGGGGATCGTCGGTCACCCAGTGCACGCTGCCGAAACGGCGCGGATCGTTGAAGCGCAGCAGGCGACCGTCGTCGAGGACGAGGTCGAGGTGATCGTGCCTGTCCGCCGGTGTCGCGGCCGGCACCACGCGCAGGCTGCCCGACATGCCGAGATGCACGATCAGCGTGCCGCCGTTGCAGTTGACCAGCAGGTACTTCCCGCGGCGATCGACGTCGACGATCGCGCGCGTCTCCAGCTCGCGTTCGAAGTTCGCCGCGACCGGCCAGCGCAGGCCGCGATGGCGCACTGTCACCCGTGACACACGTCGTCCCGTGAGGAGCGGGACGAGCCCCCGGCGCACCGTTTCGACTTCCGGCAGCTCGGGCATGCCTACTTCGAATCGGCCGTGGGCGGGGTCATCAGTCGCGTGCCGACGGCGGCGGCAAAGTGGTATTGCAGCCCCTCGTCCTCGCGACGGAGCACGAGTTCCGGTTCGCGCTGCACGATGGTGAGCGGTACCGTCTTCCCGCTCTTGAGCCTGACGGTGATCGCATCCCCCTTCGCCGCGCCCGTGACCCGCTGCGTGAGCAGGCTTGCCGCGCTCTGCCAGTCGTCGCCCCAGCGGTTGAGATCGTCCTGGCTCAGGCCGGG
>JAEUMW010000260.1 GCA_016791345.1 Betaproteobacteria bacterium
CCGAAGGCGGACGTGGACGCCGAAGTTCGCGGCTATCTCGCGTGCGCCGAGCGATTGGCGCAAGGTGGTCGGCTCGCGCTCCTGATCACGCAGGGCGTTGCCGGCTCCGGCAAGACGACGGTCACGAGTGCACTGCTGGAGGCGGTCGACCTGATCCGCATCCGCTCCGACGTGGAACGCAAGCGACTCGCAGCCATGAACCCGGCGTCGCGCAGTGCATCCGCCGTCGACGACGGGCTTTACACGGTGGAAGCGAGGCGGCTTACGTACGAGAGGCTGCGAGCGCTGGCGATCGATGTCCTGCGTGCGGGCTACCCGGTCGTGCTCGATGCGACGTTTCTCGATCGTGGCGAGCGCGACGCCTGCCGAAGCCGTGCGCGTTCGGCAGGGGTACCGTTCCGGATCCTCGCATGTCGTGCCGCTGCAGGCGTGCTGCGAGAACGGGTCGCTTCGCGCAGCCGCGTCGGACGGGACGCTTCCGAAGCGGACCTGCCGGTGCTGATGCGGCAGCTCGAAGGGGAGACCGAGCTCGATGGCAGCGAACTGCCGGAGGCGATCGTGATCGACACCTCGCAGGCGGTGGATGGGCATGCGTTGGCGGCAGCGCTGGGTTTGTCGGAGGATCGTGCCCAATGATTGAAGTAGGTCAAGGCAACGCGGTTTCACGTCGACTAAACTTAAAAAGGGTAATAGATAGTTAGGAGGAGATCGAGATGGCAAACCTTACTCGTTTCGACCCGTTTGGCGAAGTGACGAGCCTTTTCGATGACCTGTCGAAAGGCCTGTTCCGACCGGTCGGCTTCGGCCAGATGCCCGAGATGCCGGGCCGAATCAAGATAGACGTGAAGGAGGACGGCGCGGCTTACACCGTTCATGCGGACATCCCCGGCGTCAAGAAAGAAGATATCCACGTGTCGCTCGAAGGCAACCAGGTCACGATCAGTGCAGAAGTGAAGAAGGAAACCGAAGAGAAAGAGGACGAGCACGTCGTCCACAGCGAGCGTTACTTCGGAAAGGTGATGCGCAGCTTCAAGCTGGGCCAGGAAGTGGAATCTGCCGGCGCAACGGCCAAGTACAGCGACGGTGTTCTGGAATTGAGCCTGCCGAAGAAGCTCGGATCGAGCGCGAAGAAACTGAAAGTTGAATGAGGTAAGTCCGCCCCTGCCGCGTCAAAGGTCGCGCAGCGGGGATGCAATTACGTGGGTGGCTACGGGTACCCGTGCGCCGTGTACTGCCTGCGCGCGTTCCAGACAGGTGAGCGCAGCCGCGTGCACCCACCCATTGGTCGTGAGGAGCGTGCCGCCGCTGAGCGTGTGACGGCCATCCAGCGTCGTGGCGGTCCCGCCAGCTTCTTCCACGATGATCTGCAGGGCGGCGATGTCCCACGGTGCGACATCGAGGTCGATCGCGATCTCGCCGCGTCCCTCGGCGACCCACAGATGCTGCAGGAAATCTCCCACGCCCTGCACCGGGTGCGTGGCGGCAAGCAGCGGCTCCAGGGGATAGCGGGCGCGCGCAACCTCGTCAGCCGGGGTGCCGCAGAAGAGACGGCAGCCTGCGAGTTCCCGGCGCGCCGACACTCGAATCGGGCAACCATCGCGCCACGCGCCGGCGCCGCGTGCCGCCCACCATCGGCCAAGCAGCGCCGGTGCGCTGACGAGCCCGGCGACAACCTGACCGTACACCTCGACCGCCAGCAGCGTCGCGAAGACCGGGTCGCCGCGGACAAAGTTGAGCGTTGCGTCGATCGGGTCGACGATGAGCCGCACGCCGGAAGCACCGGGCAGCTCTCCGTACTCCTCGCCGAGCAGACCCAGCGTCGGTGCGGTCTCGTGGGCGAGTGCACGAATTTCGCGTTCGATCTCGCGATCGGCTTCCGTGACCGGGCTGCGGTCCGTCTTGTGAAATACGGCAAGCGACGGCACCCGGAAGTGACGCAGCGCCACCGCGTCCGCGCGATCGGCGAGACGCTGCAGCAGGGCGATCCATTCGTGGGGGCGGTCTGGGAGCATTGGAACGTGGAGCCGGGCGACCTGGGCGCGTGGGCCGTCCAGATCGGACCCATGTTATCGACGCTGACCGGTCGCGGCAACCCCGCTGGCAAATCCTTCCAGCCGGTCCTAAGATGACCGCACATGCAAGACGCCACGCTCAACGCCCGGTCGGTTCCCGGGACCCGCAAGCTCAGAACGAAGATCACGGCGCTCGTGATCGTTTTCCTCCTGCTCGCCCTTGCCGCCATCGGACTCACGCTCGTCGAAGCGAGAAAATTCGAGGGCAGCGCAGC
>JAEUMW010000261.1 GCA_016791345.1 Betaproteobacteria bacterium
CCGAGCATGATGTCGTTACCCGGGACAGGAAAGAGCTTCGACGAGTTTCGCTACGACGATGCCGTGTGCCGACAGTTTGCCTATCAGTCCGTGGGGGGCGCGGGCGCCGAGCAGGCAGGGCAGAATGCAGCGGTGACCAGCGCTGTCGTGGGAACGGCCATCGGCGCGGCGGCGGGCGGTGCCATCGCCGGCGGAAGCGGTGCGGCGGTGGGCGCCGGGACGGGGCTCGTCGTCGGTACTGCAGCCGGGACCGGCTACGCGAGCGGGGCTTACTATGCCGTGCAGCAGCGCTATGACAACAGTTACCTGCAGTGCATGTACGCCAAGGGCAACCGCATTCCTGTCTACGGCAACTTCGTCGCGCCGGCGCCGGCGGCCTCGTCAGCCGGATACTATCCGCCGCCTCCACCGCCCCGCAATTGAGGCCGCTCGCGCCGCACAGGCCGAGCCACCGCATGCGACCTTGAGCGGCTGCGGAGGGCGTGGTACGGTTGAACGAGCACTTCCGCCGTCGATCCTAATCAGAGATTCCTTAGGCGACAGCGAATCGCCGGTCCTGCCGGTGCGCAGAACCAGGCAACGGCGGAGGCAGCCTGATTGGATAATCAGAGGAGCGTTACGCGATGAACATTTCGGATACGGTCAAGGACAATCTTGCCTACAGCAAGGAACTGGTGGAATCGGGGCTCGAAGGGGCCAAGGAAGGGCGCAAGTCCGTCCTCGAAGCGGAATCGACCAACGATCTCGTCACGCAGGCGGCACAGGAAGCCTGGCAGGCAGGCACCATCGGCGTGATGATCGGGGCCGTCCTCGGTGCGCTGGCCGACGATCGCCGGCCGGTGCGCGGCGTCATCGCCGGCGTGCTGCTCGGCGCCATCATGGGCTACGGCGGCAGTTTCGCGTGGAAGACGCGGCCCCTCACGTCGGCCATGGCGCGTGGCGCGGGCAGACGCATCGGCGAGACGCGCGACAAGCACTGGCTCAGCAAGCATCCCATCCCGTATTGCTGAGATCTTCCCTCTTGCCGCGCCGGACCCCGGCCCGCTCGAGGCGGGGGCCTGCTAGCGCCGCGCCTGCTCCCCCGGCACCGACGGCGCCGGCAGGTTCTTCGGCGTGAACTCGAAGTACGGCGTTGCCACCTTCTCGCCGGGCGCGGCGGCTTTCGGCGTCGGCGCACCGGCAGGACCCAGCGAGCGGACGAAGCGGTAGAGCGCGGTGAGATCCCGATCCGACATCGAGCTCAAATTGAACCACGGCATCGGCGGCCGCATCGGCGTGCGCGCACGCTGGATCCACTCTGCCTCCGTCATGTCGCTCACCAGCAGGCGCAGATTCGCCGGATAGGTTGTGCCCCAGGGGCCCTGGAATCCCACGTCGCTGCCGGTAAGCCATTGCTGGACGGGGACCTTGCCGTCGGACTGCATGTAGCCCGGCGTGTGACAGTCGTTGCACCCGCTCACCCGGGCGAGATACTTGCCGCGTTCGATCAGGCGATTCTCGGCGTCGGTGCCGGTCGCCGAGGCGCTGCTTGCGAGGAGCGACAGCCCGCCCGCGGCGGCAACGGCAAGGTTACGGATGTTCATGGTGAATGCCCTCCAGTTGAATGGAGAGCAGATTACTTCGGGCGTTGCGGGCGCGTCGCTAAATGTTCCCTTAATAAACCTTAAGAAAACCCTAAAGGACGGCTTGGCACCGGCGAGCCAATCCGTGCAACATTGCGCCGTGGTCGTTCCCGTAGCGCGATGCATTCCCAACCACCCGTCCCATTGCAGCTCACCGCGACGCAAGCCGCCTTTCTCGGCGGTCCGGTCGCCATCAACGCCGCCTCGCACGACGCCATCGGCATTCCCTCCATCGCCCGCGGCTTCGGTTGTCGGGTGACGCCGGACCGGCGCGAAGTCGTGATCCTGCTGTCGATGCAGCGGGCGCAGGCGGTCCTGCGCGACCTCGCGGCAGGGGCTGCGATTGCCGTCGTATTCAGCCGCCCCAAGACCCACGAGACACTGCAGCTCAAAGGCATGCGCGGGCGCATTCAACCGCTGGCGGAAGGGGACCGCGAGATCATGCTGGCGTACGCTGCGATGTTCGCCGCGGAAATCGTGGCGCTGGGCTACCACGAGCGCTTCGCGCGGTCGCTCACGCAGCCAGCGGGCGACGAAGCGATCGCGGTGGCCTTCCTGCCGAACGCAGCGTTCGATCAGACCCGAAGGCCGGCATGCGCCTGTGACGATAAGCCTGCGCGCCCTGCGGCGCTGTTTCGAGGGTGCAGTGCCGGCCTGCATCGCCACCTGCGCGGCGGACGGCACGCCGAACGTCACCAAGCTGTCGCACGTGCAGTTCGTCGACGACGGGCACGTCGCGCTGTCCTATCAGTTCTTCAACAAGACGCGCGAGAACATCCTGCAGAACGGCCGCGCGACGGTTGAAGTGCTGGACCCCGACACCGCCGCGCATTTCACGCTGCGGCTGCAATACCTGCGCACCGAAACCGCGGGCCCGCTGTTCGAGAACATGAAGGCCCGGCTGGCGGCCATCGCCTCGCACAGCGGAATGAGCAAGGTCTTCCGGCTATTGGGTTCCGACGTCTACCGCGTGCTCGACGTGGAGGCGGTGACCGAGGCGGCCGGGCTGGAGGCATCGTCCCGCGCGGAACCATTGTCGGGTTTGCGCGCCTGCTCGACTGCCCTCGCATCCTGCGCCGATCTCGACCGTCTGCTGGATACATTGCTGGCGGGACTGGAGACCTGGCTGGACATCCAACATGCCATGGTGCTAATGCCTGAACGGGACGGCCGGCGGCTCTTTACGGTCGCCACGCGAGGTTATGCGGAGTCCGGCGTCGGTTCGGAGATCTGCATGGGCGAAGGCATCCTGGGCGTGGCCGCGGCGGCGCGTACCCCCATCCGTATCGGCTACGCGGTGCAGGAATACCGCTACAGCCTGGCGGCACGCCAGCGGTTCGCGGAAAGTGCCGCTGCCGATGCGCTGGAAACCGAAATCCCGTTCCCGGGGCTGGCCGAGGCCGGCAGCCAGATGGCGGTTCCGGTGATGCTCGGCGACCGGCTGCTCGGTGTGCTGTACGTGGAGAGCCCGCACGAGCAGCGCTTCACCTACGAGCACGAGGACGCCTTGGTGGTCCTGGCGGCGCATCTCGCGCTGTGCATCGATTTCCTGTCGCGCAGCGCGGAACAGCCTGGAGAGATCGCGCGGTCGCCAGCGGGCGCAAAGCCCGCCGCTTCTTCCGGCGCCCCGGCGCAGGTCCGACATTTTCCCGCCGACCACAGCGTGTTCGTGGACAACGACTACCTGATCAAGGGCGTGGCGGGCGCCATCATCTGGAAGCTCCTGCGCGAGCATGCGGCGGGTCGCATGGAGTTCACCAACCGCGAACTGCGTCTGGATGCCTCGCTCAAGCTGCCGGATATCACCGACAACCTGGACGCGCGGCTCATTCTCCTGCAGCGTCGGCTGGCAGAGCGCTGCGACTTCGTCGCGATCGAGAAGACCGGCCGTGGTCGTTTTCGCCTGCGCGTGGAGCGGCCGCTGCGCTTGAGCGAAGCGACGTGAAAACGGCGGGGCGGGCGCCGCTGCGACGATGGCGTCCCGCCCCGGTAGCGCTCGGAATTACGCGACGTTGATCTCGATGCGCCGCGGCTTTGCTTGCTCGACCTTGGGGATGCGCAGCTTGAGCACACCCTGGTTGAGCTCTGCGGACACCTTCTCGGTATCGAGTTCCTTGCTCAGCGTGAACACGCGCCGGTAGCGCGGCAGGGCGACCTCGGCGTGGCTCGCCTCCATCGCTTCCGGAACGGAGACACTCAGCGCCCCTTCGACCGTCAGCGTGTCGGCTTCGACGTGCACGTTGAGCCCGTCCTTCGACACGCCGGGCAGATCCGCGTACAGCGTGATGCCCGTGCTGTCCTCGATCACATCGACTGCCGGCACCAGACCCGTCTCGCGGGGTGCCTGGGTTTCCCGGGTTACTGCTGATCTTTCGCTCATGGTCTTTCCTCCTGATTTACTGGACAGTGATGCGGCGCGGCTGGGCCGACTCGCGGCGCTTGATGCTCACGTGCAGGACACCGTCGCGATAGTTGGCCGACACGGCATTGGGATCGAGATCGTCGCTCAGGCTGACCACCCGGCTGAAGCGACCGCTGAAGCGCTCGTTGATGTGCACGGCCGCTTTTTCCTCCGCGGCCGGCAGGGTCGGCTTGCGCTCGCCGGAGATCGTCAGCACGCCGCGATCCAGATTGACGTCGAGACTCGCGGGATCGAGCCCCGGAGCGAATGCGTAGATCTCCACCGACTGCGGTGTGCCACCGACGTTCAGCGCGGGAAACCCGCCGCGCCCGAAGCCGCGGATACTGGGGGAGATATCGAATGCCTGCTGCATGTCGCGCTGCAGGCGGTCGAGTTCGGCAAAGACATCACGTGAGAACAGTGAACGGTACATCGTAATCCTCCTTCGAAGACGGGGCATGTGAACCCGGGAGTGTGGTCCCGGTGTTTGCGTAATCCGAAGGTGTGGACGAGGCACCGGGATTTCAACCGGATGACCCGGGCTCGGGCACACATTGTTGCGGGAGGTAAAGCGAAGACGGCGCCTCGAGACCGAGGCGCCGTCTTAAGAAGTGGGGCCGCTGTCGTGGAGCGGCGATGTCCTGTCAGTCGTGGTCGTGATGCCGGTGCTTGCCCTTGCAGTGACCCGGCGGCCAGCACTGGCCATCGCGAACGTAGACGACTTCCTTTTGCACGACGGTCTTCTGCTTGGGCTGATTGACCGAACTGCCGATCGCGGCGCCGGCCGCACCGCCCAGACCGCCGCCGACGATCGCGCCGGTTTTCCCGCCCACCGCCGAGCCCACCGCCGCCCCGGCCGCGCCGCCCAGGCCGCCGCCGATCACCGCACCGCCGTCGATGTCACCGGCGTGCGCAGCACCGGCCCATGCCACCAGCAGTAGCGCAGACACCTTCCGAAACACCTTCATGGTTCGCCCTCTCATGTGGTCTGGTTCTGTCGGAGTTCGCGTGGCGCCCGTCTTTCGCCGCGGGACGAAAAAGGCAAGGAGCGTGCCGCGCCGCTGGTCGCCCACTCGGCGCGACGGGCTTCGGTCGGAAGCGGACGACGGGAATAAGGGCGCCTCCAAGACGGTATTGCAGGGTACGGACGCTGCGCTCAAAGCACTTTGTCCGAACACCACCCGAAGGAGATTCAAAATGCGATCAAGCCACAAGGTTTCCGCTGCCGCGGTTCTCGCCACCCTGACCCTCGCCGCCACGCCGGTCGTCACCCAGGCGGCGGGCGACGCCGACTGGGTCATGCGGCAGTTGGAGCAGACCGACGGATACGACTTCCGCTCGGGCAGTTCTTCAGACCAGTCGTACCAGTCCATGGGGACATCTGACAACGCATCGGCCGCTGCCGCCCGAGCCAGGGAAGCTAGCCGGCAGGAACGCACGCTCGGCGCCGCCCCGAGCACGGCGGGAAGGTCGGGCGCGCCGGACGGCTCTTCGCGCGCCGGCACGTACTGAACACCGACGTGACCGGGTCTGCAATCGTCGGTGGACCGTGGCATCCCGGCCTGTCGGGGCAGGATGGACACTTGGAGGAAGCAACATGGTCGACAGAATCGGCAGGCGTGATTTCCTGAAGCTCGCGGCGCTGGGCGGGGGTGCCGTATTCGCGTCTCGACTGAGCGGGTTTGCCGCCGCGGCGCAACGCCCCGGCGTGCCGGCCGGGGACGATTTCTTCTTCGTCCAGCTGTCCGACGTGCACTGGGGGTTCGAGGGCCCGCCCAACCCCGACGCGAAAGGCACGCTGCGCAAGGCGGTGGCCGCCGTCAATGGCCTCGCCCGACAGCCCGATTTCGTGATGTTCACCGGCGACCTCACCCACACCACCGACGATCCGAAGGAGCGCCGGCAGCGGCTCGCGGAGTTTCGCGAAATCGTGAGCGGGCTCAAGGCGAAACCGGTGCGCTTCATGCCGGGAGAGCACGACGCGGCGCTCGATCGCGGGGAGGCTTATCGAGAATTCTTCGGGGACACGCACTACGTCTTCGACCACAAGGGCGTGCACTTCATCGTGCTCGATAACGTCTCCGACCCCGCGGCACAGATCGGCGACGCGCAGCTGCAGTGGCTGGCGAACGATCTCGAGCGTCTTCCGAACGACGCCAGCATCGTCGTTTTCACGCATCGGCCGCTGTTCGATCTCTATCCGCAGTGGGACTGGGCCACGCGCGATGGCGCCCAGGCCGTCGACCTGCTCCTGCGGCATCCCAACGTCACGGTGTTCTACGGCCACATCCACCAGGCCCATCACCATACGACCGGGCACATCGAACATCACGCCGCGAAGTCCCTCATGTTTCCGCTGCCCGCGCCCGGGTCGCAGCCGAAGCGTGCGCCGCTGCCGTGGGACCCGGCGCAGCCCTACCGGGGCTTGGGCTGGCGGACCGTCGAGGCGAGCGCACCGGACGCAAGGTATTCGCTGGCCGAGTTTCCGGTCTCGGAGGGCTAACGTCATGGATCTCAAGGCCTATCAGCTCAGGTTCGTGACGCTCGTCTTTGCTCTTGCCACCGCCTGCGTTGCGCACTTCGTGACCGCGCAGCCCGGAGAGCGGGTCGTGACAGTGGTCGCCGAGCGGTTCCAGTACACCCCCGCCGAGATCCGGGTCAGGAAAGGCGAGCCTGTCGTGCTGGAGTTCACCACGCGCGACGTGACGATGGGCTTCAACGCGCCGGAACTCGGCGTGCGCGCCGACATCGTTCCCGGGCAGGTCGCGCGCGTGCGCCTGGTGCCGGACCAAGCCGGGACGTTCGCGTTCTACTGCGACATCTTCTGCGGCAGTGGTCACGAGGAGATGACGGGAACGATCGTGGTCACCGAGGGCTCGTAGCTCGAGCGGCCAAAGAGCGAAGCCTCGCCCCCGACCATGAGTGAACCGGACCGTAGCCGGCGTTTTCAGGAACTCGCGCTGCCGCATCTGCACGCCGCGTACAACCTTGCGCGCTGGCTCGTGCGCAGCGACCCGGACGCCGAAGACATCGTCCAGGAAGCCTATCTGCGCGCCTTCAGGTTCTTCGACGGCTTCCACGGCGAGGACGGGCGTGCCTGGGTGCTGGCCGTGGTGCGGAACACCGCCTTCACCTGGCTCAAGCAGCGTCGCGCGCAGGAGACGCTGCCGTTCGACGATGAAGCCGACGCCGATCGACCCTCGGCGACTGCGGCCGATGCGACGCACGTCGACCCGGAGGCGATCTTCGCACACCACGAAGACCGGCGTCTGCTCGATGCGGCGCTGGAGCGGCTGCCGGTGGAGTTTCGCGAGGTACTCGTTCTGCGCGAACTGGAGGAGCTGTCATACCGGGAGATTGCCAGCATCGCCGGCATTCCGATCGGCACGGTGATGTCGCGGCTCGCGCGCGGCCGCAAGCTGCTCGTGCGGTGTCTTCAAGAGCTCGACAAGGAGTCTTGCAATGGATTGCAGAGAGGCACGGGAGTTGTTTCCGGCTCACGTGGACCGGGAACTCGGCCTGCCTGAGGCGATCGAGATGGACCGGCATCTGCATGCCTGTCCGCAATGTCAGGAAGAGTTCATGGAGCAAAGTCGGGTGCGCGCCGCCGTGAAGAAGCACGTCACCTACTACCACGCCCCGGGCGATCTCGCGGCGCGGATCGCTACCGCGTTGCCGGCCGAGGACAGGACCCTCGCGTCATCGCGGCGGCGCGAGTGGCGCTGGTCGGTATCCGCCACGTGGCTGGGACTGGGCGGCGCGCTCGCGGGGGTGGTCGCGCTCGTCTGGAGCGCTCTTCTGTATCAGGCGTTGCCGTCGGCGGACGAGATGGTCGGCGATCAGATCGTCGCGAGCCATGTGCGATCGCTCATGGCCAGCCACATCGCCGACGTGACGTCGTCGGACCAGCACACCGTCAAACCCTGGTTCAGCGGCAAGCTCGATTTCTCGCCGACCGTGGGCGATTTCACCGAGCTCGGTTTCCCGCTGGTGGGCGGTCGGCTCGACTACGTGGATCACCGTACGGTCGCCGCCCTCGTCTACCGCCACCGCCAGCACCTCGTCAACGTCTATGTCTGGCCGTCCGCTGTGCACGACACAGGTGCGGTGCGCACCCAGTCGCGCCAAGGCTATCATCTGGTGAACTGGGCGGGCGGCGGCATGGCCTACTGGGTGATTTCAGACCTGAATGCGAAGGAGCTGATGCAACTCGTCGATGCCCTGCGTGGGCAGGCGCCGAAAGCCGGTTGAGATCGCCTTCCAATTTCGGTCACAGTGATGTCACAGTGATAACAGGCAGTTCGCCTGAGCGACACTCTGCGATAGGAGCTGCAATGAGCAATGCGACCTTGATCCGCAAAGTCTACGACGACTTCGCGAAGGGCGACGTTCGCGCGGTACTCGAAGTCTTTGACGCATCGATCGTCTGGCAGGTGCCGGGTCACAGTCCGCTGTCGGGCACTTACCGGGGGCATGGCGAGATCGTCGGCTTCTTCGAGCGCTCGCTCGCACTGAGCGGCGGCAGCCTGGCCATCGACGTCGAGCACATTCTCGGCGAAGGCGATGTCGTAGTTGCGCTGGTGACGGTAACGGCGGAACGCAACGATCGCACCGCGGCATTTGCGGAAGTGCATGTCTGGCGGCTCGCGAACGGAAGGATTACCGCGTTCCGCGAATTCCAGGGTGACGAGCAGGCCGAGGATCGCTTCTGGTCGTAGGAGACCCGACCGTCGTAGCGCAGCGCTACTTCTCTCCGGTGCGGAGGAGGGAGTTCAGCAGGAACGAAATGATCGACACCGCGAGCGCGATGCCGATCGCCGTGCCGAAGCCTTCCAGGTGGAAGCCGCTCACCATTCGTGCCGTCAGGTACAGCGTCAGACCGTTGATCACGAGCAGGAACAGGCCGAGGGTGAGGATGGTGATCGGCAGGGTCAGCACGACGAGGATCGGTCTTAAGAGCGTGTTCACGATGCCGAGCACGAGACCGGACAAGAGCAGGGATTCGGTGCTGGCGAAGCGAATGCCCTCGAAGATCTCATCGGCGACCCACAGCGAGAGCGTGTTCACACCCCAAAAAAGAACAAAGCGAATGAGCGTCTTCATGGCGACGGCGATTTCCCGGCCGGTATTGTAGCCGCTTGCGCATCGACGTCGACGCCCCGGTCGTTCCGGGCTGCGACGGCCTCTTGCAAAAACCCCGCGCCGCCTCCATCTGGGTCCGGTTACTGCTTGAAATTCCGCTATAATTTCGGCCAGTCACGCGTCTTCAGGAGGTTAGCATGCCGATTTACGAGTATCGCTGCGAGGACTGCAACCATCGCGGCGAGTTTCTGCAGAAGGTGAGCGATGCCCCGATCGCGACCTGTCCGCAATGCGGCAGCGGGCGCTTCTCCAAGCTGATCTCCGCCGCCGGCTTTCAGTTGAAGGGCAGCGGCTGGTACGCCACCGATTTCAAGAACGGCTCCAAGCCCGCTGCCGCCAAGTCGGAGAGCAAGGCGGACGAGAAGCCCGCCGAGTCGACGGAGCCCAAGGAGTCGAAGGCGGACGATGCGAAGCCCGCCGGCTCGTGCGGCAGCGCCTGCGCGTGTCACAACTGAACTGCCTGTCCCCACTCTGACGAACGCAATCCGCGTGAAACGCTATCTCATAACCGGCCTTCTGGTGCTGGTGCCGCTGGTCATCACCCTGTGGGTGCTGCACCTGCTCATCAGCACGCTCGACCAGAGCCTGCTCCTCCTTCCCGACAGTCTCCGGCCGGAACGGCTGATCGGCGTCAAGATCCCCGGGCTGGGCGTGGTGCTCACGCTCGGCGTCGTCCTGTTGACCGGCATGCTCGCCCGCAACTTCATCGGCGAGCGGCTGCTGCTCTTGTGGGAAGGGCTGCTTGCACGCATCCCGTTCGTGAAGTCCATCTACTCCAGCGTGAAGCAGGTGAGCGACACCCTGCTCTCGCCCTCGGGGCAGGCGTTCCGCAAGGCGCTGCTGGTGCAGTTTCCGCGCGATGGCTCGTGGACCATTGCCTTTCTCACGGGCACGCCGGGCGGCGATGTTGCCAACCACCTGGAAGGCGAGTACGTAAGCGTCTACGTGCCGACCACACCCAACCCCACCGGCGGCTATTTCGTCATGATGCGGCGGTCGGAAGTGATCGAGCTCGACATGAGCGTGGACGATGCGCTCAAGTACATCATCTCGATGGGCGTGGTCGTGCCGGGTCCGCGCGGCCGTCCGCGCAACGACGGGCAGACGCGTCCGCGGGTCAAGGCCAGCGCCGGCAACTGACCGGCCCCGGGCGCGTTCCGCGTTCCGGCTTTCCATCACTCCGGCGATTTCTCATGCGCACCGAATACTGCGGACTGGTAACGAAGCGCCGTCTGGACGAGGTCGTGACGCTGTGCGGCTGGGTGCACCGCCGCCGCGATCACGGCGGTGTCATCTTCATCGACCTGCGTGACCGCGAGGGACTGGTGCAGGTGGTGTGCGATCCGGATCGCGCGGAGACCTTCGGCATCGCAGAGAAGCTGCGCAGCGAATTCGTGATCGCGGTGACCGGCAAGGTCCGGCTGCGGCCGGAAGGCACCGCCAACGCCAATCTCGTTTCCGGCGAGATCGAGGTGCTGGCGCACGCGATCGAGATCCTCAACCCGTCGCTGCCGCCGCCGTTCCAGATGGACGACGAGAACCTCTCCGAGCAGGTGCGGCTGGAGTATCGCTATCTCGATCTGCGCCGCTCGCCCATGCAGAAGAACCTGCGCCTGCGCTACCGGGTAGCGATGGCGACGCGCACATACCTCGATGCGCACGGCTTCATCGACATCGAGACGCCGATGCTGACGAAGTCCACACCCGAGGGGGCGCGCGACTACCTGGTGCCATCGCGCGTGCATGCGGGCGAGTTCTTCGCGCTGCCGCAGTCGCCGCAACTCTTCAAGCAGCTCCTGATGATCTCCGGCTTCGACCGCTACTACCAGATCGTCAAGTGCTTCCGCGACGAGGATCTGCGCGCCGATCGCCAGCCGGAGTTCACGCAGATCGACATCGAGACCTCTTTCCTGAGCGAGGCGGAGATCCGCGCGCTGATGGAGGGACTCGTCCGGACCCTCTTCCAGGAAGTGCTCGACGTCGCGCTTCCCGACCCCTTCCCCGTCATCTCCTACGCCGAGGCGATGTCGCGCTTCGGTTCCGACAAGCCGGACCTGCGCGTCCCGCTCGAACTCACGGAACTGACCGACCTCATGCGGACGGTGGACTTCAAGGTGTTCCGCGCGGCGGCGGACCAGCCAGGCGGGCGCGTGGCCGCGCTGCGTGTGCCCGGCGCCGCGGAGAAGCTGTCGCGCAAGGACATCGACGACTACACGGACTTCGTCAAGATCTACGGTGCCAAGGGCCTCGCCTACATCAAGGTGAACGACGCTTCGCAACCCGGCGAAGCCGGCCTGCAGTCGCCCATCGTCAAGTTCCTGCCGGCGCCGGTGCTGGCTGCCATCCTCGAACGCACGGGTGCGCGCAGCGGCGATCTCATCTTCTTCGGCGCGGACCGCGCGAAGATCGTGAACGACGCGATGGGCGCGCTGCGCCAGAAGATCGGTCATGAGCACGGATTCGCTCGAGCCGGCTGGCGGCCGCTGTGGGTGGTCGACTTCCCGATGTTCGAGTACGACGACGAGGCGCAGCGCTGG
>JAEUMW010000262.1 GCA_016791345.1 Betaproteobacteria bacterium
TGCGGCATCCCGTCGTCCGGAATGCGGCACCGCGAGTTATCGGCCCCGCCACGTAAAGATTGCGCTGGCGGCGTAGTTCCAGACGGTGCCGACGATGGCACCGGCCACGCCGGCAAGCCACCACCTGTAATGCTCGTGGAAGACGAAGCTCGCGACGCCGACGTTCGCGACCACACCGACGCTGCAGATCGCATAGAAGGAGAGAAGGCCGGTCACGAACCTGAAGCCTCGCCGCCGCCGATCGTGGTAGGTGAGAAGGTTGTTGAGCCAGTAGTTGCTCGTCATGGCCACCAGCGTCGCGATGGTCTGCGCGACTCCGAAACCTGTCCGCACGACCTCGTAGAACAGCCCGAGCGATGCCATGTGGACAGCCACGCCACTCAAGCCCACGACCGAGAACATGATGAAGCGCGCCGGCAGGATGTGCCCGAAGCGCTTGTCCGCGATCAGCATCAGGTACTCCCACATCACCGCGGAGTCGAGCTTGCTCTGCCCGGCGCGCCGGCTGCGGAAGGTGTAGGAGATCTCGACGAAGCGCAATGGCGTCGAGCTGGAGGCGAAGATATCGAGGAGGATCTTGTAGCCTTCGCCGGACAGGTTGCGCACGGCGCGCAGGAACGCGTCGCGGCGGATCATGAAGAAACCGCTCATGGGATCCGAGAGATCGGCGGTCACCACCAGGCGCGAGATCGCGGTCGCCCAGCGGCTCATGGCGGCGCGGGAGCTCTTCCACGCACCGATGGAGCCGCCGGTGGCGTAACGGCTGCCGACGACGATATCGAGATCGCCCTGTCGCAGCCGCGCGAGCATTTTCGGCAGCAGCGTCTCGTCGTGCTGCAGATCGGCGTCCATCACGGCGATGTAGGGTGCTGTCGTCGCGAGGATGCCCTCGACCACTGCCCGCGACAGGCCACGGCGGCCGATCCGCCGCAAACACCGCACGTTCGGGCGCAGTTGCGCGAGTTCGACCACGACCTCCGCCGTGCCGTCCGGTGAGTCGTCGTCAACGAAGACGATCTCCCACGGAATCCCGTGGAGAGTTTGCTCCAGACGCGTCGTCAGCTCCGCGACGTTGTCTTTCTCGTTGAACGTCGGCGCAACGATCGCAAGCTCGACTGCCGGGGAGCGGGCGCGTGCCGAGGGTAGCGGCTGCAAGGCTGTCACGTGCCTCTCTCCCGGAGCAACACGACCGTGCCATGTTCCGCCACTGTGTCGAGGCGCGCGCGCAGGGACGCATCGACGGCCTTCAGCTGGTCACGGTCTGCGACAAAGAAGTCGCGGGAGGCGTCCGCAAGATATGGTTCCACTTCGTGGGGTCCCCAGGCGCGCACGAGTTTTCCGTGTGTGTAGAACTCTCCCGAGGGCGGTGCCGGCCACAGATAGATGAGGCGCTCCGCGCTGCTGCCGCGAAGGGCGAAGTAGCGCTCGATCAGCGCCTTTTGCGAGTTCTTCTCGCTGACTCGCGGGATGACTAGGAGCAACGTGAGCAGCATGACCAGCGGCACTGCGAGAGCTGTCCAGGCGAACATGCGTTCGCGCTGCGCGCGGCCTGCCGTCGTGGTGGCTGCAGGCCGAGCGCTCCACGCCTCTGCCACCAGCAGGGCGAAGGCGGGAAGACTCGTGATCGCGTAGGTGAACATGATGTTGCCGGAGAGCGTGAAGAAGAGCGGGGCGGCGAGCGTCCACAACCACAAGTAGGCACGCCAGCCCGTCGCGTCATTGCCGGTGCGGGCGCCACCCTCGTCACGTCGTTGCCGCCAGACCAGCCAGACCAGCACGAGTGACCACGGCAGGGTGTCGACGAGGGTGAAGAGCCAGATCGTGCCGCGCGGCTGCGCGTGCGGCGTGCCATAGAGGTCGCCGCGCCAGCCGCTGTCGATGAACCGCTTCCAGTGCTCGCCGACGAGAAAATATTCCACGAAGCCGGGCGTTCGGCTTTCCGCTGCGAAGTACCAGGGTATGCCGAGCAGGAGTGCGAGCGCCGTTCCGCCCACCCATGGCAACCGCTTCCAAGTTGCCCGCCAGGATCCGGTCCAGAGCACCCAGGCCCCGATCGGGGCCAACGTGAGCACCGTCGCCACCGGCCCCTTGGCGATGAGCCCGAGGCCGAGCCCCGCGAAGAAGACGTAACCCCAGGCTCGCCCGCGTCGCCCTTCCGTCGTCAGCGCGTTCCAGAAGCCGACCATCGACATCGTCGTCGTGAGCGCGAGCGTCATGTCCGTCATCACCGCTCCCGCGGCGATGAAAAAGAGCGGCGTCGTGCATAGCACCAGAACTGCCCGCACGGCGCAGTCGCGACCGTGGTGACGCCTGGCGAGTCGATAGGTCAGCCACGCGACAAGAGCGGCGATCAGCAACTGCGGCAGGCGGGCCGTGAATTCATCGACACCGAACGCCGCAAACGATGCGCCGGTGAACCAGAACGAAAGCGGGGGTTTGGCCCAGAACGGCACGCCGTACTGGACCTGGGGTGTGATCCAGTCGCCGGTTTCGAGCATCTTGCGCGCGATCTCCGCGTAGCGCGCTTCGGTGTTGTCCATCAAGGGATAGGCACCGAGTGTCGCCAGCCGGACCACCACGACAGTCAGAATGAGGGCGACGAGCCGAAGCTGCTGCCCGCGGCGTGCGCTGACGACGGTGCCGGCGGCCGTCGCCACCGTTGCGGTTGCGGTGGAATCAGGCACTGCTGGCGGTCATGGCGTTGGCGGCGGGCAGGAGCCAGTGTGCGTCAACGGCCGCCGCTGTTGGGGCGCGACTGGCTTCGGAGAAGAGCACGTCCCGCTTCGTCTGCATGTCTGAACTCCGGCTCGCAATGGCCGGCAATTTTAGCAGCGGGATACTGAAAAAAGGGTCGATGAAGTGTGGAGAAGTCGTGAAGACGCCGGAAATCCGATCTCGAAGGTGCTGCCGCGGCCCGGTTTGCTGGAAACCCCGAGCGTCCAGCCGAGACGATCGGCCAGGTGCTTGACGATGGCGAGCCCGAGCCCCGCGCCTTCCGGTACGGCGCGTTGCGCCTCGCCGCGGTAGTAACGGTCGAAGATGCGGGGCAGATCAGCGGTCTTGATGCCGCGGCCGGTGTCGCTGACGGTCAGCGTGCCGTCTTCGTAGCGGACGGTGATGCACCCGCGATCGGTGTGCGCGGCTGCGTTCCGGAGCAGGTTCGAGAGGGCGAGATGGAAGGCGGAGCGCGGCATGCGTACCGCGGCATGCTCCGGCAGCTGCAGGTCGAGGGCGATGTCGCGCGCTGCCAGCGCTTCGCGGAACGGTGCCACGGCTTCCTCCGCCGCGTCGCGCACGTCGAAGACTTCCTGCGCGCCTTCGAGCGGTGCGTTGCGCGCAAGCAGCAGGAACGCCTGCGCGAGCTCCGCCATGCGGTCGGCGGCGCGGGCGATCGCTTCCAGGCGTTGCCGGGACTTCCCCGTGATGGCAAGGTCCTGCGCCAGCAGCTCGCAACTCGTCTTGATCGTGGTGAGCGGCGTGCGCAGTTCATGGCTCACGTTTGACGTGAACTGCTGTTCGCGCTCCACCATCTCGGCGACGCGTTCGTGAAACCGATCGAACGCCTGGGCGAGGGCGGCGACCTCGGCGTCCTGCCCGTTCGCTGCCAATGGCGCCGCCGCGGTCGCGGGATCGAGGTCGGCCACGCGGCGCGCGAGCTCGGCAACCTGACGCACCAGCACACCCGACAGCCAGTAAGCCATCACCGATACCAATGCCGCGACCGACACGACGGTAAACAGGAGGTAGTGCGCGAACTGCGTAATTCGCGCCTCGTGCCGCGTGGCGTCGTAGATGAGGTAGAAGCGCGTGTCGCCGTCGTCGCGCACGTGCACGTGATACTCCGTGTCGTCGCGAGAGATCTCGTGGTTCCCGAGGGCGAGCGCGCGCAAGTGCGCCGGCACCGCTGCCCCGTCCTCGGCAGGCCCGCTCGCGTACCCCTGGAGCAGCTGTCCACGCGGCAATGCCGCAGAACCAAACGTGCGATAGGGGTCGCGGACGCGGGACATCTCTTCGTCGAGGATCTGCTCGATGAACTCCTCCTCCTGCGCGTCGGTGACGAACACGACGAAGGCCGCCTGTATGAGGACGACGAGCACCGCGAAGAGAGCGAAGGTCACGGCAATGCGACGCCGCAATCCGCGTTTCATGGATGGCGTGAGCCTGGTGCCTCGACCACCACGCGATAGCCGAGGCCGTGGAGATTCTGGATTGGGTCGCCGCCGCCCGCGGCGGCGATGGCCTGACGCAGGAGGTACATCTGGCTGCGCAGGGCATCGCTCGTGACCGGCTCACCGCCCCAAACGGCGGCTTCGAGATCGGCGTGAGAGAAGACGCGCTCGGGATCCCGCATCAGGGTCTCGATCAGGCGCAGACACTTGGGCGGCAGCGTGACCGGCCGGCCATCGCACGTGAGCGTCGCGGTGCGCGGGTCCAGGCGCAGCCTGCCCACCTGCAGAGGGCGGGGCATGAGCCTGCCGGCGTGGCGCCGGTGCAGCGACCCCAGTCGCGCCTCCACCTCCCGTAGCGAAAACGGCTTGACGAGGTAGTCGTCGGCACCATGCGCGAACCCGCCCAGCTTGTCGTCGAGCGTGTCGCGGGCGGTCACCATGAGCACGGGCGTGTCCTTCCCCGTCTCTTCGCGCAGCTTGCGACAGAGGGTCAATCCATCGATACCGGGCAGCGTCAGGTCGAGCAGGATGGCGTCGAAATCGCGCGTGGTGGCCAGGTGCAGACCCGTGATACCGTCACCGGCGGCGTCGACTGCGTGGCCGCGAGCCTCGAGAAAGTCGAACAGATTGGCGGCGATGCTGGCGTCGTCCTCGACGATCAGGACCCGCATGGGCGCCTCGCGCTGCGTCAGGGCGGTGGCAGCGGCTGCCAGCGATCTTCGATCAGCCCTTCCATGGGGCGGAAATTGATCTTGTAGACCATCTTCCGGCTCTGGGCGATCCAGTACCCGAGATAGAGATAGGGAAGGCCGAGCTTGCGGCAGAGTTCCACCTGCCACATGACGTTGTAGGTACCGTAGCTGGCGCCCTCGACCGAGGGGTCGAAGAAGGTGTAAACGGACGAGATGCCGTCCTGCAGCCGATCGAGAATGCTGACCATGCGCAGGACGCCGTTCTCGCGGAACTCCACCAGATTGGAGGTCACGTTGCTTTGCAGCAGGAAGTGCCGGTACTGCTCGCGGCTGTCCTGGTCCATGCCGCCGCCGCTGTGGCGGCGCGACTGGTAGCGCAGGTAAAGACCATAATGCTCGGGACTGTAGCGCAGCTCCAGGATCTGCGAACTGATGCCGTCGTGGCGCCGCCATGCCCGGCGCTGGGCGCGGCTCGGCTGGTACTCCTGGGTCACGATGCGCACCGGAACGCAGGCGCGGCAATGATCGCAGTAGGGGCGATAGGTGAACGCCCCGCTGCGGCGGAAGCCTGCGCGCACCAGCTCCGAATAGACTGCCGTGTCGATCAGGTGGCTGGGCGTTGCGACCTGCGAGCGCGCCATCTTCTCCGGCAGATAGCTGCACGGGTAGGGCGCAGTCGCATAGAACTGCAGCATCGACAGGGGGAAATCACCCAGATGCGTCATCGGTCAGATGCCAAGGCCCCGGAACATTTGGGTAGTTTAGCAATTCTCGCAACCGGCTCGTAAAGTTTGCCCGGGAAATCTCGCGGGCACCCAGGCTTGCGAGATGAGCCGTCTGCATCTGAC
Source organism: Betaproteobacteria bacterium (assembly GCA_016791345.1). Lineage (NCBI taxonomy): Bacteria > Pseudomonadati > Pseudomonadota > Betaproteobacteria > Betaproteobacteria bacterium. The sequence goes on from JAEUMW010000262.1 coordinate 5,710, forward strand.
AGTCGATCAGCCCGAAGTTCTTCCGCCGCAGCTGCTGCACGAGATGGACGAAGGCGATCTTCGATGCGTCCGTGACGCGTGCGAACATCGATTCGCCGTAGAAAACCCCGCCGATGGCCACTCCGTAGAGCCCGCCGACCAGTTCTCCCGTCATCCATGTTTCCACGGAGTGGGCATAGCCGGCGGCATGCAGCCTGGCATAGGCGTCCATCATCGGTGCGGTGATCCACGTGCCGGACTGCCCCTGCCGGGGGGCGGCGCAGCCTTCCATGACGGCGGTGAAGGCACTGTCGGCGCGGATTTCGTAATCGTGCCGGCGCAGGCGCTTGGAAAGGGAACGCGACACCCGCAGTTCGTCCGGGAACAGAACCATGCGTGGGTTCGGGCTCCACCAGAGGATTGGTTCGCCGTCGCTGAACCACGGAAAAATGCCGCGCCGGTAGGCGTCGATGAGGCGCGGCAGCGACAGATCACCGCCCGCGGCGAGGAGACCGTTGGGGTAGTCGAGCGCTTTGTGAAGCGGGGGAAAAGGGTCGCCGGGGCGCAGCCAGGGGATCAAGAGCGTCTGATTCGGGGGGCAAAACGAACAATCTTTTGACCAAGGTCAAGATTCCCCATGGAACCGCAGGGTAGTATTTTTTGCGTTACAGCATTCATCGCGAGCCTTGTTGTGGTAATTTCCGCCACCTCAACGGCCAGTTCACGTGTTGAGTAAATTCAATGAGGATGAGAGAAATTACATGAAGAAGACCCTGATCGCGAGCCTTGTCGCCGCCGGCCTGGCTTCGGCTTTCGGGGCGCAGGCGGCCGACGAGAACGTCGGTCCCTGGCTGGTCCGCTTGCGCGCTGTCAATATCGATCCCCAATCGAGCTCCTCGGCGGGCGGTGCCGCGCTGCTGCCGGAAGACGCCATCAGCGTGCAGAACCGCTGGGCGCCGGAACTCGATGTCAGTTATTTTTTCACGAAGGCGATCGCGCTCGAACTTATTCTGACGTATCCGCAAAGTCAGCCGGTGTCCCTCGACGTGCCGGGGCTCTACAGTGGTGGCATCGGCAACGTGAAGCACCTGCCGCCCACCCTCCTGGTTCAGTATCACTTCAACTGGGAAGGCAACCCGTTCAAGCCCTATGTCGGCGCCGGCATCAACTTTACCTGGTTCACGGAGAGCAATCTGAACGTGCCCTTCGTGATCCCTGGCGGCCTTCCCCTCAACGTGTCGAGCACGAGCTGGGGTCCGGCGCTACAGGTCGGTGCCGACTATAAGATCACCGAGCACTGGTATCTGAACGTGGACTTCAAGTACATCTGGATCGACACCAAGGTCACGAGCAGCATTCCGCCCGGACCGCCGCTGGTGAACAGCAAGCTCGACATCGATCCCATGGTGTACGGCGTAGGCGTGGGTTACCGCTTCTGATCCGGGAAGAGCCCAGAGGTAGAAAGGGTAGCCAAGGCTGCCCTTTCTCTTTCCCCGATACCAAGAAGGGGTCGTATCGGTGGGCCTCTTGCGTTAGCATTGCCTCATGGGAATGGAAGCCGCAACCACGCCGCAATCCATTGCGGGCGAAGTGCCCGAGCGCGTCGTGGGGAATGCCAGCTGTTTTCACTGCGGATTGCCGGTGCCGGCAGGCTCGTCCTATTGCGCGCGCGTCGACGGTATGGCACGGCAGATGTGCTGCCACGGTTGCGTGGCCGTGGCCGAGGCGATCGTCGCTCAGGGGCTGACGGGGTACTATCGCCATCGCACGGCCCTGCCCCCGCGCGGAGCGGAAGCGGTACCCGCCTTCCTCGCGCAGTTGCGGCTCTACGACGATCCCACGGTTCAGCAAAGCTTCGTGCGCGAGGCGGCGCCGCACGTGCGCGAGGCGGCCCTCATTCTCGAGGGCATCGTGTGCGCTGCCTGTGTCTGGCTGAACGAGCAGCATATCGGCCGACTGCCGGGTGTCGTATCGGTCGCCATCAACTACGCGACGCGGCGCGCATACGTGCGCTGGGACGAGCGCCGTCTCGAGCTGTCCGACATCCTCAAGGCAGTGGCCGACATCGGCTATACCGCGCAT
>JAEUMW010000263.1 GCA_016791345.1 Betaproteobacteria bacterium
CATCAGCCCCGCCGCACTCTTCGCCATCTTCGCCGTCACCTGCACCCGCTCGAAATCCTCCGACAACTGCACCGCGCTCACCTGGCCGATGTTGACATCCTTGTACTTGATGAAGGTCTTCCCCGCCTCGATCCCCTGCGCCGCGCCGAACACGATCGTGATCGTCGGCCCCTCGCTCAAGATCTGCTGAATCGCAATCCCCACCGCCACCACCGCCGCCAAGATCGGTATCAACCACACCACCGATAGCCGTCCCTTCCGCTTCGTCACTACCGTCGAACGCGGCAGGTCCTGCGCCTCAGACATGGGTGCCCTCTTCGCGGCTGGAATCCCAGATGAGGCGCGGATCGAACGTCTCCGCCGCCAGCATCGTCAGCACCACGACCGCAGCGAAGAACAGCACGCCGGGACCGGGCTCCACCGACATCAGCGGCTGCAACTGGATAAGCGCCACGGTGAAGGTGTCGACGAACACGTCGAGCATCGACCAGCGACCGATGAACTCCACCATCCGGTACAGCCGCGTGCGCTCGCGCATGCCGCCCGGCACGCCGCGCTGCACCGAGATCAACAGATAGGCGAGCGCGATCAGTTTGCCGAGCGGCACCATGACGCTCGCGATCAGCACGATCAGCGCGAGCGGCCAGGATCCCGAGGCGTAGAGGAAGACCACGCCGCCCATGATGGTGTCGGATTCGGCCGAGCCGAAGGTCGTCGTGGTGAGCACCGGCAGCAGATTGGCCGGCACGTAGCAGATCGCGGCGGCGATGACCAGCGCCCACGTGTGCTGGATGGAATGCCGGCGCCGGAATTCGACCTCGCCGCCACAGCGCGGGCAGTGCCCGGGATGATCCGGATGATGCGGATGCGAGAGCAGACCGCAGATGTCGCAGGAGACGAGTCCTGCCGCGGCCGCAGTATGCACGCCCTGGCTCATGCGTCTGCCTCCGCGCGTGCGCTACCCGCCCCGTTCGCTGGCGCGTCGTCCACCCACTCGACCCGCTGCCACACCTCGCGCGCGTCGAAGCTCAACATGATGGCGGGAAACAGCACGACCAGCGCGCCGAGCGCGTACATCCCGATGCCGACGTCGACGGTCGCAAGCTCCGCGATCTTGATCAGCGCAACGAGCACGCCGAGCAGCATGACCTCGTACATCGACCACGGCTGCATGTGCAGTCCCCAGCGCAGGATCTCGCCGACCCAGTAGGGCGCCGGCGGGCGTCGCATCCAGATCAGCACCGCCAGCATGAAAAGCAGGTAGAGGGCGGGGGCGAACACGACGCAGAAGGCGACGACGACCGCGGTGATCTGCTCCCCCGTCATCCACATTTCATAGGCGCCGCCGAGTATGGTCGTGCTCGCTCTGCGACCGACCGCCGAGAGCCCCATGATCGGGGTCGTATTGGCAACGATGAACGCGATTAATGCGGCGACGGTCAGCGCCAGCGGGCGCTCGAGCGGGTCGACGGGGCGTCGCGCAAGCTCGTAGCCGCACCGCGGGCAACGCGCGCGGTCACCCGGCTCGAGTACCGGTAGCTGTTGCAGGAGGTCGCAGTCCGGACACGCGACGGTCTCCACTGCGGCGGCGGACGCACCCAATGCGATCAGGGCGCCGTGCGCCGAGCGCGCAGGGTACCGACCTGCGCATTGCCGGCAGCAACGGCATTCGCGCTGCGCCCGGCATCCGGGGGGACATCGGCGAAATGATCCGCGCCCTCTTTCGCGCGCTGTCGCTCGAAGCGTTGCGCGCCGGAAGCCCGCGCCTCACGCTCGCTGATCGCCCATGCGCACGACTCGGGCGCAACCCGCTCCCAGCCGCGGGCGTCCAGCTTCTCCCAGTCCCCGTTGCGATAGCGCCACACTGCTCCATTGGCCTCCGCATAGTGATCGTTATCCCCTCCCGCGGCACCCAGGGACTCGATCAGCAGGGCGCGCGGCGCGCTGCTCGCGAGATAGCGGTGACCACGCAGCCCCGCATACACCGCGCCGCCCCATTGCGCGTAGACGTCGGGCTCGTCACGCCGGGCTGGCGTCCCGCCGTAGGTCATGGGTGACGGGAAGTAGGCGCTGCCGATCCAGCCCGGATACACGTAGCCGGTGCCCTCGACGACGACGCCGTCCGTCGACACCACGCTCCCCGCATAGCCGGGGGTGTAGCCGACGTCGACCACCTGCGACGTTGCGCCGTAGACGCGCACGTAGGTCACGTGATGCAGGGGAGAACTCGTCGGGATCGTGTAGACGATGTCCGGCACCGCCGCGGCCACCGCCCACGGACCGAACACGGACGACGCCTCGAACCAGACGCCGGCCTTCAGCGCGCAATAGCGCCGGCCGTCCACCCGGATGATGGGCGTGGCCGAGTTCGCGACGTAGGACAACGGGGTGCCCGCAATCGGGCGATATTGCGGGTGTCCGTCGAACTCGGCGGTGAACGTGGGCCCGTTCGTGCGCGGGACGGTCGCCGTCTGCGGCGTGGCGTCGTCGATCAAGCTCTGCTGCGCCTGCGGTGTGCCGGCCACCGACGCGAGCACCGCGCCGGCGGGATCGTCGGCTGGGATCGCCGCGAAATCGCGTGGCAGCGTGCGCGCCGACACGTGGCTCCACGGCCCGTTCAGTGCCGGCGCCCGGAACCAGCGCCCAGCCAGCAACAGATAGTGCTGGCCGCTCACGATGTCGACGATGAGATTCGACGGGGTGTTTGCTGCCCGCAGCAGCGTCGTGCCGGCGATGGGATCGAAGACCCGCTCGCCGCCTTCGAAGACGACGAGCGCCGCCGGTGTCTGGCTCACGAACACCGTGGGCGCGCCGTCACGGGCGGACCGCGCGATGCCGCCGGCTGGCACGTCCGTGCCCACCGCGAGCGCTGCCGCCACGCGCTCGAGCGCCGGCGGCACGCGCTCGGCCGGGTACCAGCTGCCGTCGAGCGCCTCCGCCGTCATCCAGCCATCTGCCAGCAGCAGGTAATAGCTTCGCGCGTCGCGCAGCAGCAGCGCACGGGTGTTGATGACGCGATCAAAGGGAGTGCCGGGAATCTGCCGCAGAACCGGGCTGCCGGCGATCGTCACGAGCCGCGCCGGCGCGTCGCTCACGAAGATACGTGGCGGCGTGTTCTGCACGGCGAGCCCGGCGGGCTTGAAGGAACGAGTCACTCCGACCGAGGCCTGCAGGCGATCGAGCGCGATGGTCTGCGGCACCCTTTGCAGCTGCGCCTGCAAGGCATCGAGATGCGTCGTGCCGCGATCGGTCGGACTCGGCAGTGCCGCGCGGGTGAAGCTCACGTCATCGAGGCTGACGAGACGGGAGGCGCGGTCCACGCGGGTCACCGCGGTCGCCCAGACCGTGCCGAAACTCTCATTCGCGCCCGGCCCGGACACGCCGACCGCCATGCGCAGGCTCAGGCGATTGCCCGACCAGCTTTCGACCTGCGGCTGATACAGCGTCGCCGTGGCGCCGCCGCCAAGGTCGATCGCGCGCGGCCAGGGATCGTCTGCCGTTTGACCCACCGCCCGCGCCGGCAACGACACCAGCATCACTGCGACAGACACGAGCCCGATGAGGGCAGGACGAAACAGGTGCAGCATGGCGATCACTCCTGCGGAAACACTCGATGACTCGTTCTCGGGGCCGATGCGGTCACGCCACCGCCTTCCAAGCCGACGCCGCCACGGAAGAATCGAGCCAGCCGTCACCGACGGAAACCGCCGCCCCTGAAGCCGCCGCCGCCGAAGCGATCTCCGAAGGCGCCGCCGCCGAAGCGATCGGCGCCGCCCCAGCCGCCGGAGCGATCCCCCCAGCCGCCGCTGTTGAAGCGGTCCTCGGCGCTGCCGCGCGCTGCCTGCTCCTTGTCCGCCCAGGAGCTGTCACCAAGCGACGATTGCCAGCCGCTCGCGGTGTGCTGCTGCCAGCCGTTCCCGCTGTTGCGATAGGCGTTGCCGTCGGCACCGGCATAGGTGTCATTGGCCGGGCGTCCGTCGT
>JAEUMW010000264.1 GCA_016791345.1 Betaproteobacteria bacterium
GCGCGAGACGGCGGCGTGTTCTACTTCTGGGGTCACGCCTACGAACTCGCGACGGAAGCGATGTGGCGCGCGTTCGAGGACACGATCGCCACCATCACTGCCGACCCGGCTGCGCGCTGGGGAGAGATCGCGGAACTCTTCGAAGACCGGGCGGCGTCCGTAGCTGAGCTGTTGAGAGATTCCTTCGCATGAGTCGCGAACCACGTCACCATCCGGACGCCAGCCACGCCTGGCATGAGCTGCCGGCCGAGAAAGTCAGCGAGTTGCTCGCGACCGACCTGCGGGCGGGACTTGCCGCAACCGAGGTCGACCGCCGCCAGAAGAACTTCGGTCCGAACCGGCTCACGTTCAGGAAGGGGCGGAGTGACTGGATGCGCTTCCTGCTCCAGTTCCACCAGCCGCTGCTTTATGTGCTGCTCGCCGCGAGCGTGATCACGGCGGTGCTTGGCGAATGGGTCGATGCCTCAGTCATCTTCGGCGTCGTCTTCCTCAACGCCGTCGTCGGCTACGTGCAGGAGGCGCGCGCGGAGAAGGCGATCAGCGCGCTTGCCCAGATGGTCGTCACCGCCGCCACCGTGCGGCGCGACGGCCGCCGGCAGCGCGTGCCGTCCGAGACGCTGGTGCCCGGCGACATGGTGCTGCTCGAGTCGGGCGACAAGGTGCCGGCGGATCTGCGCCTCTCCGAGGTGCGCGATCTGCAGGTCGACGAGTCTGCGCTTACCGGCGAGTCGGTGCCCGTCGCCAAGCACGGCAACGTGCTCGCGCTCGACACGATTCTCGCCGAACGCCACAACCTTGCCTTCGCCGGAACGCTGGTGACCTATGGGCGCGCCGAAGGTGTGGTGTGGGCCACCGGCGACCGTACCGAGATGGGGCGCATCGCCTGGCTCATCTCGGAGGCGACCGATCTCTCCACGCCACTCACGCGCAAGATCGCGCACTTCAGCGGCATCATGCTGTGGGCGATCCTCGCTCTCGCGGTGGCCACGTTCGCGCTCGGTCTCTGGCGCGGGGAAAGCGCATTCGCGATGTTCATGGCGGCGGTGGCGCTGGCCGTGGGGGCGATCCCCGAGGGGCTGCCGGCGGCGGTGACGATCACGCTTGCCATCGGCGTATCGCGCATGGCGCGGCGCCGCGCCATCATCCGCAAGCTGCCGGCGGTGGAAACGCTGGGCAGCACCACGGTGGTCTGCTCCGACAAGACGGGCACGCTCACCGAGAACCAGATGACGGTGCAGGCGGTCTTTGCCGGCGCCTCGATCTACACCGTGACCGGTGGCGGCTACGCTCCGCAGGGAGAATTTCGCGATGCGGCAGGGCAGCGCATCGATCCCTCCCGCTGCGCCGCGCTCATGGAGTGCCTGCGCGCGGGTCTGCTGTGCAACGACGCACAACTCGTCCACGCCAGGGAGCGTTGGACGGTGCAGGGCGATCCGACGGAAGGGGCGCTCATCGTGGTCGCCGAAAAGGCCGGTCTCGCCCATGCAGCAGCGGTGGAGGCGCTGCCGCGGCTCGACGCCATCCCGTTCGAATCCGAGCACCAGTACATGGCGACACTGCACGATGTCGGCGAGCGTGGCCACGTCATCTACATGAAGGGCGCGGTGGAGCGTCTGCTCGACCGCTGCACGGATGCGCTCGACGAATCCGGCGCGGCTGCCGAGATCGACCGCGACTCGCTGCGGCGCACGGCGGACGAACTCGCGGCGCGCGGCCTGCGCGTGCTGGCCTTCGCACGCCACCTGGCGCCGCGCGAGCAGCGTCGCCTCGCGCACCGCCACGTCGCGGGGGGACTCACGTTTCTCGGTCTGCAGGGGATGATCGACCCGCCGCGGGCAGAGGCCACGGCAGCGGTCCGGCAGTGTCAGCAGGCCGGCATCGCGGTGAAGATGATCACCGGCGACCATCTGCTTACCGCCGAGGCCATCGCGCGCAGCATCGGTCTCGAAGGCGCAGCGTCGCGCTTTGCCGTGAGCGGGCGTGATCTGGAGCGTCTGAACGACGAGCAGCTCGCGGAAGTCGCCACGGAAGCTGCGGTATTCGCACGCGTGGCACCGGAGCAGAAGCTCAGGCTCGTGCGCGCCCTGCAGTCACGCGACAACGTGGTGGCGATGACGGGCGACGGCGTCAACGACGCACCCGCCCTCAAGCAGGCCGACATCGGGGTCGCCATGGGGATCACCGGCACCGACGTGGCAAAGGGCGCCGCCGACATGATCCTCACCGACGACAACTTCGCCTCCATCGAAGCGGCGGTGGAGGAGGGGCGCAACGTCTTCGACAACCTGACGAAGTTCATCGTCTGGACCTTGCCCACCAATCTGGGTGAAGGACTCGTCATCCTCGCCGCCATCGTTGCCGGTGTCGCGCTGCCTGCGCTGCCGGTGCAGATTCTCTGGATCAACATGATGACGGCACTGCTGCTCGGGCTCACGCTGGTCTTCGAGCCGAAGGAGCGCAATCTCATGCTGCGTCCTCCGCGCGACCCGAAGCGCCCGATCCTCACGTTCGCGCTTTTCATGCGCACGGGATTCGTCTCGCTGATCCTGCTCGCCGGCGCCTTCGGGCTCTTCATGTGGGAGCAGACGCGCGGCGCCACGCTTGCCGAGGCGCGCACCATCGTCGTCAACACGATCGTCGTCGTCGACATCTTCTATCTTTTCAACTGCCGCTCCCTCAGGGGCTCCACGTGGTCCGTCGGCTTTTTCTCGAACCCGTGGGTGCTGTGGGGGAGTGCCGCGATGCTCGCGGCCCAGCTTGCCCTGACCTACGTGCCGATCATGAACCGCCTGTTTCACACGGCGCCGATCACCGCCGAAGCGTGGCTGCACATCCTGGGCGTCGGGCTTGCCGCCTATGCCGCCGTGGGGATGGAGAAGTGGATCCGTGCCCGTGTGGCACAGCGCCGGTCGCAGGTTTGAAAGCCTGCCTGCATAGTTCGAGGCTGTGCGTTACGCCTCGATGATCACCTTCAGGGCGCGAGTGTTCGCTGCGTGACCGAAGGTCTCATAAGCGTCCAGGATCTGCGCGAGCTTGAAGCGGTGAGTGATCAGGACCTTGGGGTCGATCTTTCGCGACAGCACGGTCCTGAGCAGCATCGGCGTGCTGACCGTATCGACGAGTCGCGTGGTGATCGTGATGTTGTGCGCCCAGAGGTTCTCGAGATGCAGGTCGACCTTCGAGCCGTGCACGCCGACATTGGCTATGGTGCCACCGGGGGCGACCAGGTCCTGACAGAGCAGGAACGTGGCGGGCACGCCCACCGCCTCGATCGCCGTGTCGACACCCACGCCGTTCGTCAGCGTCTTGACCTTCTCGACCGCCTTTCCATCCGCGCTGTTGATGGTCTGGGTCGCCCCGAAGCGGCGTGAGACCTCCAGGCGGTTGTCGTCGAGATCGATCATGATGACTTCCGCAGGCGAATAGAACTGCGCGGTGAGCAGCGCAGCCAGGCCGATCGGGCCGGCGCCGACGATCGCGACCGTCGAGCCGGGGGCCACCTTGCCGTTAAGTACGCCGCATTCGAACCCGGTGGGGAGGATGTCGCTCAGCATCACCAGAGCTTCTTCGTCTGCCGTCTTCGGGATTGGATAGAGGCTGGTATCGGCGTGCGGAATGCGCACGTACTCCGCCTGCGTTCCGTCGATCTCGTTGCCGAGTATCCAACCCCCGGTGGTGCAGTGAGAGTACACCGCGGCGGCAGTACTCGCATTTTCCGCAGGACGATATGCACGAAATGAGCACGGAATCTCCCGGGCGCAACGCGGTAACGGCCGTGCCGACGGCATCGATCACGCCGACGCCTTCGTGTCCGAGGATCCGCCCCGGTGCGCAGGAAGGCACGTCACCCTTCAGGATATGCAGATCCGTGCCGCAGATCGTCGTCCGGGTGATCTTCACGATCGCATCGCCGGCCGCTTGCAGCTCGGGCTTCGGACGCTCTTCGAGGGCGTTCTTGCCGGGTCCGTGGTAAACAAGCGCTTGCATGGCCTTCTCCATTCCTTTGATGAACTCACAAGCGATGGCTGGACGCTTGATCGGAGCATTCTCGCGCATCACCGCCGGCGATTCCGGGCGTACGGCCATCCTCGCTTCCACGGTTTTCATGCACACGGGCTTCGGGGGCCGTGCACGCGTCGCGGAACGCCACCGCCCGAGCTTGAACCGCCGTCCCTCCCGGTGATACGGTCTCAGCCATGACACGCCGATCTACCGCCATCGTCGTTCTCGCGCTGGTTCTCGCCGCCCTCGTCTACTGGATGCAGAGGGATCGGCAGGTCGACGCGCTCAACGAGGCGATCGCGCGCAACGGCAGCGCTGCGCTGCGCGCCTATCCCTACCAGTTTCGCGTGCTGCGCCTGGAGAACGGTGTGGCGACGATGACCACGCCGCGCTCACCCCAGGTGCCGGTCTACCGGATGATCCGTGCGATCGATCCCAACCTGAAACCGCGGGATACCCGTGATCCGGAATTCGTCGCGGCCGAGAAGGCGCTCGCCGCCGTGCAGGAAGAAGCGCGCCGCATCGTGCTGTCCCAGCCCGAGGTCAAGTCCGTCAAGTGGGAGCTTGATCGGAACTGGCTCATCGATCACGGCATCCCCGTGGGTTGACGACCCGCCACTGCGGTCGCGTCGCAAACATTCCTTTTTCCTTCGCGGTGGCGGTTTTGCGGCATCGCGCTTTGCTTTCCGCAGACCCATGTCCTATTGTTGGATTGGCGTGGCGGTCTCGGAGCAAAGCCGGCTCGACCAGGCGATCCGAGAGTATCGATCGGAGGGAGAAGGGATGAACCAGGACAAACCGACCTTCCCGTGCAGCGCTGCCGAGGTCCTTGCCAGTCTGGACAAGATCGTGGCGAGCCCGATCTTCATCCAGGCGGAACGGCAGAAGCGGTTCTTGAAGTATCTGGTTGATCAGACCCTTGCTGGGAACTCGCGACTGCTCAAAGGTTACACGATCGGCATCGAAGTCTTCGATCGACGAACCGGATTCGATCCTACTGTGGATGCCATAGTCCGCGTGCAGGCAGGGCAGCTGCGAGCCAAGTTGCGCGAATACTATGCGAGCGAGGGACGGGCCGACGATATCTCCATCGACCTGCCCAAGGGCTCCTACGCAGTCCGGATATCGAAGCGGCGAGACGTTCCCGGCGAGGCAAGCTCCGAGCAGACAAGCGCACCTCCCCTCCCTAGTCCATCTTTCCTCAGCTTTGGATCGATCCGGGACAAGGTGTCGATCGTCGTCCTGCCCTTCGCAAACATGAGCTCTGACCCGGAGCAAGGATACTTTGCCGACGGGATAACGGAGGACCTTACGACCGAGCTTTCGAGGCTATCCAGCCTGTTTGTCATCTCACGTCACTCCGCCTTTGTGTACAAGAACGCCACCAAGAGCACAGAAGAGATCAGCAGGGAGCTCGGCGTGCGCTATGTGGTGGAAGGCAGCGTGCGGCGCGTTGGGGATCGGATTCGCATTTCGGCGCGTTTGACCGATTCGGTGTTGGGCGGCCATGTCTGGGGGGAGCGCTATGATCGCAAGATCCAGGACGTATTCGCGGTGCAGGACGAAGTCACACGACGTAT
>JAEUMW010000265.1 GCA_016791345.1 Betaproteobacteria bacterium
GCGTCCCTCGATCTTGGCGAGCACCGTCGCAGGCGCACCGTCGGTGACCCGGTTGAGTCGGACCAGCGGCGTATGCCCGATGGAGTGTGAATTGTCTTCGTACCAGCTTGGCATGATGTTCTCCCGTGAAAGAAGCGAAGACTGCGAGAAGGGATCACCTCCAACCGGCTTCGCATCGGCTGCGGACTGCGTTCGATGTCGAACTCACCGCGCAAAGTGAGAATGTAGCATTCTCGAAAATACCCCTAGCAAATGAAATGGCATTTCTACAATGCCGAAGGTTATAAGCGGTGCTCCGATGTGGATCAGAGACTGGGGCGGCCGAGTGCGAACCCGAGCGGCAGGTCCGCGCCGGCGGCGCGCGTGGTGTCCGCGCGCCGCAGAGTGCCGCCAGTATCGCCGGGCAGCCGCGCGATGTAATCGCGGATTGTCCCGCTCGCCATCGCCGTGCGCTACTCGCCGTCGAGAACTACCATCGCCAGTCCGCGGGGATGGGAGTGCAAATGTCCACAGCAGCGCGCAGCGATTCGAAGAGTCGTTTCCCCTCGGGCCAGGGGCCGTAGCCCGCGTCCACGTTGATGTGACCCGCAGCACCGACGTTCACGAACCGACTGCCCCACTGTCGCGCAAGGTTGCGCGCCTTCCCGATGTCGACCCAGGGGTCGGTCTCGCTCGCCACCAGGATGCTGGGGAAGTCGAAGGGGCTGCCGGCGATCGCCTCCCGGGCGACGTTCCACCGCTGCGGATCGGCAGGCGCCACCAGCAGCGCGCCGGCAATTCCGCCGGGGTACCGCAGCGCGCGGTGCGCGACGGCGAGGCAGCCGAAGCTGTGGGCAATGAACAGGCACGGAACCCCGGCAGCCTGCACGGCCTCGTCCACCGCGCCCGCCCATGCCTCGAGATCGGGGTCGTTCCAGTCGCGCTGCGTCACCCGCCGGTAGTCCGGGCGGACGTTCTGCCACAGCGTCTGCCAGTGACCGGGTCCACTGTTCCCCAGGCCGGGAACGACGAGTACTGCGTGAGATGCCGGTCGTCCACCCGTGTGCAGGTGCTCGTCCTGGGGGTGCGCTTCACTGCGAGCCACGGCCAATGTTTTCCGCGTCTGGATGAGACAAAGCGCGCGCCGACCCGAAATCCGCCTGAGACAACGGGCGCCTTGCGAGCGCTGCGGGCGCACCGAGGACGAAGCCCTGAGCGAACTCGACGCCGGCGTCGATGACTTTCTTCAGGAGGTCCGCGGATTCTACGCGGCCGGCGAGCAGCGCAACGCCGTTTTCCCCGAGTGCCATTGCGACCGCGGCGAGCCGTTCAGCGCTCAGGCTCGCCGACACGTCCACCTTGACGAGATCGACCGGCGCGTCGTTGAACATCCCGAGCACCCGTTCGTCGCAGCGGCTGATCGGCACCATGACCCGATAGCCGCGTGCCCGGTAGTTGCGCGCTCCTCTTGCCAGCACGTCGGGGACGGCGATCACGCTGCGCGGGAAGACGATGACGACGCGCTGCGGGCTCAGGCCGAACTTGCCGAGAACACCTTCGAACACCCTGCCGTGTTCGTCCGGAACGCTCGCCAGCAGGCGTTCTTCGACGTTAAGGAAGAGACTCTGGCTCGCGTCGACATGGGCGAAGTAATTCAGCGTATGCAGCGTGCGGCAGAGTCGGTCCAGATGCCGCAGCATGGCATCGCCAGCCGTCAGCGCGAACAGGCTCCACGGCGCCAGCGGCGAATCGCCCGGTGCCTCCACGCGCAACAGACCCTGATGGCCGACCACACGCTGCCGATGCAGATCCATGACCGGCTGAAACACGCTCGCCACGCGGGCGTTGAGGAAGCGCCCGGCGACGTGCCCGCCTTCGGTCCGAAAAAGGGGCGAGCCGAGATCGATCCGGTCAGGCAACGTCGCGACGTAATCCGTGATCTGCTGAACGTGAATCTCCGGTGTCATGCGGGGACTGCGAGTCGGGGAGAAACGTTACTTCGCCTGATAGATCTGATCGAACACCCCACCGTCCGCGAAGAATGTCTTCTGGGCTTTCTGCCAGCCACCGAATCGCTCGTCGATGGTGAAGAGATTGATCTTGGGGAACACGCTGCCATACTTCGCCGCCACCTTCGGGTCGCGGGGGCGATAGAAGTTCTTGCCGGCGATCTCCTGGCCCTCGTCCGAATACAGATACTGGAGATAGGCTTCGGCGACGGCGCGCGTGCCGCGTTTGTCGGCGACCTTGTCGACGAGCGCCACCGGCGGTTCGGCGAGGATGCTGAGCGACGGCACGACGATCTCGAACTTCTCCGGCCCGAGTTCTTTCACGGCCAGGAACGCCTCGTTCTCCCAGGAGATGAAGATGTCACCGACGCCGCGCTCGGTGAAGGTGGTGGTCGAGCCGCGCGCGCCGGAGTCGAGCACAGGCACGTTCTTATAGAGCGCCGCGACGAATTCCTTCGCCTTGTCGTCGCTGCCGTACTTCTTCAGCGCATAACCCCAAGCGGCGAGGAAGTTCCAGCGCGCGCCACCCGACGTCTTGGGATTGGGTGTGATCACCGCGACACCGGGCTTCACCAGATCGTCCCAGTCCTTGATCTGCTTGGGATTGCCCTTGCGCACCAGAAACACGATCGTCGAAGTGTAGGGAGAGCTGTTGTGCGGCAGCCGCTTCTGCCAGTCTTCGGGCAGCAGCTTTGCTCGCGCCGCGATCTCGTCGATGTCGTAGGCAAGCGCAAGGGTGACGACGTCGCCTTCGAGACCGTCGATCACCGCACGTGCCTGCTTGCCGGAACCACCGTGCGAAGCGCGGATGGTCACCTCTTCACCCGTCTTGGCCTTCCAGTGCTTGGCGAAAGCCTTGTTGTACTCCTGGTAGAGCTCACGCGTGGGGTCGTACGACACGTTCAGAATGCTGGTTTCCGCCAGCGCTGGCAGCGGCAGTGCAAGTGCAGCGACAAGCAGCAGCATGTTCTTGAGCTTCATGACTTCTCCTGATTTTTTCGGTTTTAGGGCAGACAGGTGCGCCAGCCGGCACCGCCGGCCTGCGCAGGCCGTACCAATATAGCCAGGGATAAATAGAACCTCAAAGAATATGAGGATATTTTATTATTCCACTTTCTTCTTGGACTGCCGCGAGAACCAACCGGTACTCGCGGGCAGGAAAGAACAACCGGGGATGACCGAGCCCGGCGGGCTCAGGCGATGCGGGTGATGAGCGGAAGAACGTCGTGCGCGGCGGCGGCCGCCTTCGCCGCGAATACTTCGCCCAGCATGATGAGCGCAGGTCCGTTGATCCCACGTTCCGTCAGCTGCGGCAGTTCTGCCAGGGTCATGCGGTACTCGCGCATGCCGGGCAGCGAAGCGTTTTCCACCACACGCACCGGGGTGCACGACCGCATGCCGCGGTCGAGCAGACAGCGTGCGATCTCGGCGGCCTGCCCGATCCCCATGTACAGAACGGACGTGTCCGCCGCGATGACGGCTGGCGCCCAGTCGCTCTCGGCCTCGTGCGAGCCCACACGCGGCGTGGCGACCGTCACCGTGCGGGCGAGGCCGCGCCGCGTGAGCGATATGCCGATATCCGCGCTGGCGGCGAGGGCAGCGGTGACGCCGGGCACGACCTCGTACGCAATGCCCGCGGCCTGCAGCGCGGCGATCTCCTCCTGCGCGCGCCCGAAGAGCATCGGATCGCCGCCCTTCAGCCGTACGACGACGTCGTACTTCCGTGCGGCATCGACGAGCCGTTTGTTGATGAAGCGCTGCGCCGTCGAACGCTTCCCGCAGCGCTTGCCGACTTCGATCTTCTCGGCGCTGCGTGCCAGCGCCACCGTCTCCGGATGTACCAGTGCGTCGTGGAAAACGATGTCGGCCTGTTCGAGCAGGCGCGCAGCGCGCAGCGTGACGAGATCCGGTGCACCGGGGCCCGCGCCGACGAGATAGACCTTCCCCATCAGGCGCCGCTCTCGATCATGCCGGCGGCGACGGTGTTGTTGGTGGCCTCGTCGATGAGGATGAAGCTGCCGGTGGCCCGGTTCGTCTTGTAGTCGTCGACGAAAAGCGGCTGCAGCGTCTTGATCGAGACGCGTGCGATCTCGTTGAAGCGAAGGCTTGTCGCAGGATGCCGCTCGAGGGTGTTGACGTCGACCTGGTAGTCGATGGCCTTGACGAGCGCCTTCACCGTGCGGGTCGTATGCTTGATGAGGTACTTGCGCGCGAGATGAAGAGGCTGCGCGTCGAACCAGCAGATGCTCGCCGCGAATTCGCGGGTCGTGCGAGGCACGTCGTCCGACCTCACGATCATGTCGCCGCGTGAGACGTCGAGCGGATCGGCGAGCGTGAGCTGCACCGACAGCGGCGCCGCAGCGCTGTCGAGACTGCCGTCCAGCGTGACGATCTGCGCAACGCTGCTGGTGAGACCGGAAGGCAGCACCGTTACCTCGTCCCCGACCTCGATGGAACCGGACTCGATACGGCCGGCATAGCCGCGGAAATCGTGGAATGCATCCTCGTGCGGTCTACAGACCCACTGCACGGGAAAGCGGAAATCGCGCTCGTTCACGTCGTGAGCGATCTCGACGCCCTCGAGGTGATCCATCACCGTCGGCCCGGAATACCAGTCGAGGTTGTCGCCGCGCTCGACCACCATGTCGCCGTGCAGCGCGGAGAGCGGAATGAAGGTGATGTCGCGCAGGCCGAGCGCTTCGGCAAAAGCGGAGAACTCGCCGCGGATGCGCTCGAACACGTCGCGCGACCAGTCGACCAGATCCATCTTGTTCACGGCCACCACCAGATGGGGGATGCCGACCAGGCTTGCGAGATACGCGTGGCGTCTCGACTGCGTGAGCACACCCTTGCGCGCATCGATGAGGATGACGGCGAGATTGGCGGTGGAGGCGCCGGTCACCATGTTGCGGGTGTACTGCTCGTGACCCGGCGTGTCGGCGATGATGAACTTGCGCCTGGGGGTCGCAAAGTAGCGGTACGCCACGTCGATGGTAATGCCCTGCTCGCGCTCCGCCTGCAGGCCGTCGGTCAGCAGTGCAAGATCCACCCCGGCAGTGCCCCGCTTCTGCGTCGTCTTCGCGATTGCGTGCAACTGGTCCTCGAAGATCGCCTTCGAGTCGTGCAGCAGCCGCCCGATCAGGGTGCTCTTGCCGTCGTCGACGCTGCCCGCGGTGATGAAGCGCAGAAGCTCGCTCGCGCGAAACGAGAAAGACTCCATCACCGACATCAGAAGTAGCCTTCCTTCTTCCGCAGCTCCATCGAAGCTTCCGACGTCTGATCGTCCATGCGCGTGGCGCCGCGCTCGGTGATGCGGGTAATCGCTGTTTCGGCAATGATGTCGAGCAGGGTTGCCGCGATCGATTCCACCGGGCAGGTGCACGTGATGTCACCGACGGTGCGGAAACGGACGGACAGCGTCTCGACCGCCTCCCCCGGGCGCGGCGGTGTGATCGCCGTCACCGGCGCGAGCTGCCCGCCGCGGCGGACGATCTCCCGCACATGCGCGTAGTAGATGCTCGGAATGGCGAGTCCCTCGCGGGCGATGTACTGCCACACGTCGAGTTCGGTCCAGTTGCTGATGGGAAACACGCGCATGTTCTCGCCCGGATGGACACGCGTGTTGTAGAGGCTCCACAGCTCCGGGCGCTGGTTCTTCGGATCCCATTGGCCGAATTCGTCGCGGAAGGAGAAGATGCGCTCCTTCGCACGCGCTTTTTCCTCGTCGCGCCGCGCGCCGCCGATGCAGGCGTCGAACTCGAACTCCGCGATGGCATCGAGCAGCGTCACCGACTGATGCACGTTGCGGCTCTCGTCGGGGCGCTTGAGCACCACGCGCCCCGTGCGCATCGAATCCTCGACCGAGCGCACGATCAGCCGCTCGCCGAGTTCCGCCGCACGGCGATCGCGAAAGTCGATCACTTCGGGAAAGTTGTGTCCGGTGTCGATGTGCAGCAGCGGAAAAGGAAAACGGCCCGGTCGGAACGCCTTTTCGGCGATGCGCAGCAGGACGATGGAATCCTTGCCGCCGGAAAAGAGCAGCGCCGGATTGCGGCATTCGGCCGCAACCTCGCGCAGCACGTGAATCGCCTCGCTTTCGAGCACGTCGAGGTGGCTCAACGCCGCGCCGGGCGTCCGCGATTTGGTCGCCTTTGCCGGCCGCTCCAGAACGCTGATCTCGTCCACTTTCACGAAGTCACCTCGTCGATTTTGGATGCGCTGGACGGGGCCGCAGCGAGCAGACTCACCCGTTGCGCCGCCGGCCTGCGGACGTGCAGTCCGCACTCCTTGCTCTCGGGATCTTCCCACCACCAGCGGCCGGCGCGTTCGTCCTCGCCCACCGTGATGGCGCGCGTGCACGGCGCGCAGCCGATGCTGGCGTAGCCCTGGTCGTGCAGCGCGTTGTACGGCAGATCGTGCTCGCGGATGTAGGCCCACACCTCGTTTCTCGTCCAGTCGAACAGCGGATTGAACTTCTGCAGCCCATGCTCCTGGTCGAACTCGCTGCCCGCAATTGCCGTTCGCGTGGGGCTTTGCTCACGCCGCAGCCCGGTGACCCAGGCGCGCTTGCCAGACAGCGCGCGCCGCAGTCCATGAACTTTGCGCACCTCGCAGCACGCCTTGCGCAGGTCGACGCTGTCGAAGAATGCGTTCGCGCCATGGGCCGAGGTGTAGGCTTCAAGCCGTGCCCCGTCCGGATAGTAGACGCGGATCGGCAACTCGTACCGGTCCGCCAGCTCGCGCATGAGCACGTGTGTGGCCTCGGGCAGACGCCCGGTGTCGAGCGTGAAGATCTCGATGCTCGGGGCATGCCGCGCGATGAGGTCCGTCACCACCACGTCCTCGGCGCCAAAGCTGTTGGCAAACGCCGCCGGCGGATACTCCCCCGCCACCTGCTCGAGCATGGTCGCGACGCTGCGGACTTTCTCTACCAGATTCATCCCGGTCTCCTCACGCCGCCTGGGCGACCGGCGACTTCGCCGCCGCCTGTGCGGCCACCGACGTCGGCAGCGCCCCGGTCAGGTCCAGAGTCGGTTCGCGCTGCACGCAGTAATCGGCCACCGCCAGCGTCCAGCCGTCGAGCGTCCGGAAAAGAGGCGCCACGGCCGCTTCATTCAAGACATCCTCCGGCAGTGACGCCAGCTCGGCGAAGCTTGCCAGCGGCGCCGCCAGATCACTGCGCCCGGGCAGCCGCTGCGCGATCTCCTCGGCGAGTGCATTGAGATCGTCGACCTTGCGCCCGCCGATGATCTGCACCAGCGCCTGAGCGACGCTGCGCGCGATGATCTCGCCGCACTTCGCAGCCTCTGCATACTTGCGCTGGAAGAAAAGAGCATCCCGATAACCGCGCTCGTGCGCGGCCTCGAAGAAATTCGCGCCGGCCGTCACCTGGCTCGCGCCGGCGCACTCGCCGCCGCCGAGCTGCAGCACGCGGAAGTCCGCGGTGTCGCCGTGATCGCGCGCGAGCTCGGGTGCCTCGTTCGCTTCGACACGCGTGAACTCGGCCAGCAGATCACGCAGGTACTGCTGCCCTTTGCGGTGCACCCAGTCGAAGAAGGACTCGCCGGCGATGGCGTCTTCCGCATAGGCGTCCTGCACGCGTTCGATGGCGGCTTCAGCACGCTGTGTGGGCACCGAGGGGCCCTTCAGCGCGAGCCGGCCGCCACCCACGCCGCTGCCGCCGAAATACGTCTGGTAATGCGGCACGAGCTTGCCATGCAGGCGCTTGCCTTCGCCGTAGATGCCGATGTCGCCGGTTTCGGGCTGCGCGCAACCGTTGTGGCAGCCGGAGACACGGATGCGCAGGTCGGTCTTGTTGCCGCCGTTCAGCTTCGGTGCAACGATCGTGGAAGACGTAATGCCGAGACGGCACGTCGATGTCCCCGGGCATGCAACGACATTGTCGCCGGCGCGCGGGAGATCGAAACCGACAGACTGAACGGCACGCCGCACGGCCCCGACGTCAGCCGCCGCGACATTCGGCAGCGTGATGTTCTGATCCTGCGTGGTACGCAGTTCGGCCAGCTTGAACGTGTCGAGCACATCCGCGAGGCCGCGCAACTGCTGCGCGTTGAGATCGCCGAGCGGTATCGACACGGGCACGACGACGAGGCCCGCCTGCTTCTGCGGAAATACCCCTCGCGGCGCACCCGGCCCGGGTGCTTCGGTAGCGGCGGCGCCCGCCTTCCACTCGCCGGCGGGATACGGCCTGTCGGCCAGCCCTGCACGCGTATGCGCGAGCTCTTCGCGGTACTTCTCGACGAATCCCTCGGGGCCGAAGCGGTCGACCAGGAACTTGATGCGCGCCTTGGCGCGCTTGACCCGGTCCGAATACCGGTTGTGGAGTGCGACCAACGCCTCCATCACCATCAGGAGTTCGCGCTCCTCGACGAACGGCTCGACGACAATGGCCTCGTGCGGCTTGTGCCCCAGGCCACCGCCCGCAAGCACCTTGAAGCCGAAGCGCTCGCCGTCGCGCACGGCAACGACCGCAAGGTCGTGCAGGAGCCCCTGTGCACAGTCCGCTTCGCACCCGGAGAAGCTGATCTTGAACTTGCGCGGCATCTGCTGGTTGAGCGGATTGCGCAGGAAGTGCTGGACCGCCCCGTCGACGAAGCGCGTCACGTCGACGTGCTCCTTCGGGCAGATACCCGCCAGCGGACAGGCCGTGATGTTGCGAATGGTGTTGCCGCAAGCCTCCCGCGTCGTCAGGCCGAAGGACGCGAGCGTGCTGAGGGCGGCCGGTGTTTGCGCGAGCGGAACATAGTAGACCTGCAGGTCCTGGCGCGTCGTGATGTGGGCGACGCCGTTCTGCGAAAAGCGCTCGACGACGTCGGCCGCACCACGCAGCTGGCGGGCCGACAAACGCCCGCCCGGAACCTTGACGCGGATCATGTGGACGCCTTCCTGGCGCTGGCCGTAAACGCCCATCTGCAGCCGCGTGGCGGTGAACTTGTCGGGGTCCATGCCGCCTTCGATGAAGCTTCCGACCGCCGCGCCGAACTGGTCGATCTCCTCGAGGTTGGCGAGATTCTCCGGCAAAGACATGCAAATATTCTCCGAATCGAGGGCTGCGCAACGCGGCGCTTTCCCCTCAGGTTTCAAGTGGGTAGGCCGTACCCGCACGACGGGTTCCGGGGCTCTATCCCGAAGTTGACCTAAGATCGTACCAGCGCGATCATTTCGGTCTTAAGAATATTTGAGTCATTGTTTATAGCGAAGCGGTATGAAGCTGCAGCAACTGCGATACATCTGCGAGGTGGCCCGCCAAGGGCTCAACCTGTCAGCGGCGGCCGAGAAGCTCTACACTTCTCAGCCTGGGGTCAGCAAGCAGATCCGCCTGCTGGAGGACGAACTCGGCGTCGAGATCTTCGTGCGCCACGGCAAGCGCTTCGTCGAGATCACCCGGCCCGGTCGCGACATCATCCGCGTGGCGGAGCGCATGCTGCGCGACGCTACCAACCTCAAGAACGTCGCCCAGGAGTTCACCAGCGAGCAGACCGGATCGCTGACGATCGCGACCACGCACACGCAGGCACGCTACGCGCTGCCGCCGGTGGTCAAACGCTTCACCGAGCGCTATCCCGGCGTCCGCCTGAGCCTGCGCCAGGGCAGCCCGATGCAGATCGCCGAGCTCGCAAGTTCGGGGGAGGCCGACCTGGCGATCGCGACCGAGGCGATCGAGCTTTTCTCCGAACTCGTGATGCTGCCCTGCTACGACTGGAACCGCTGCGTGGTGGTGCCGCCCGGACACCCCCTGCTCGACATGACCCCGCTCACCATCGAGGCCATCGCGCGCTTTCCCATCATAACCTATGATTTCGCGTTTACGGGTCGATCGAAGATCAACCAGGCGTTCGAAGCGCGCGGCCTCGTTCCCAATGTGACGCTCACTGCGATCGATGCCGATGTGATCAAGACCTACGTCGAACTCGGGCTCGGCATCGGCATCGTCGCCTACATGGCGTTCAATCCGGAACGCGACCGGCAATTGCGCGCCATCGACGCGAGCCACCTCTTCGAGTCGAGCACCACGCACATGGGCATCCGCAAGAACACCTACCTGCGCGGTTACATGTACGGCTTCATCGAGATGTTTGCGCCGGCCCTCACCCACAGGGTGGTCAACGAAGCGATGGCCCGCGGCTGACCCG
>JAEUMW010000266.1 GCA_016791345.1 Betaproteobacteria bacterium
AGGCAGTTCGGGACGCAGTCGCACTCGAACGCGATCTTCATCGGCGCAATGCGATCCTCGCCCTTGAGCTGGAAAAGCCGCGGCACCACCTTGTCGCGCAGCGACTCCGGGTCGATCGTGTTGACATAGATCAGCGTGCCGCCCTCGAAGCCGGCAGGATTCGACACGCGCCACTTGATCTGCACGCGCCACGGCATCGGCACATCGGCGTCTGGCGGCTTGTAGTGCCACTCCTCGTTGCAGGGAATGCCCGGCCCCATCGCGGCGTGGCAGGCATGCACCAGATCCGACATGCCACGCAGCTCCTCCGCGGTGTGGTTCCAGGGCTGGCTGCGCTCGCTCTTGGAATAGATCTCCAGCGCCGGAAAGCGATGACCGAAGCCCGCGAAGGCGATCGCGTAGTCGTTCTCGGCGAAGACGAGGTTGCGGTGCGCAGCGAAGTTCACCGCCTCCTCGTTGTAGATGTTGGGATTGGAGCGCACCAGCCGAATCTCCATGTCATTGGAGACGCCGCGCTCGTCGATGGCGACGAGCTGCTTGTGCAGGTGATCGAACGAGGCGCCGGCGGGCTTGAGCCAGTTCTGGAAAACGGCGACATAGCGCACGTAACGATTCGAAAGGTAGATGTCGCGCAGCGCCTCGACGGTGAAGCGGAAATACTGGTAGTGCTCTTCCGGCGTCATCGTCCCGGACGACGCGAGCTCGTTGTCGTGGGTGGCGCCGGGGACGAAATGCCGGTGCGCGATGATGAGCTCGTGGCCGCCACCGAAGAATGCATTGGCCATCTCCAGCTTGTCGGCGACCGACGTCGAGTGGATCGTCTCTTCGTCGGCGCCGCAGAGTTTCATGCGGGTATCGATGACATCCAGTACGTGGCGCCGACCTTCCTCGGTCGCGAGATAGCTGTTCTTGCGCGACTGCAGCTGCGGTGGCAGCACGTAACGGTAGTTCTTTGCCCAGTATTCGCACGAGACGATTTCGAACAGGTTCGGCACGCGCCGGAACATCCACGCGCTGTCGGTGAGCTGGTCTGCCCTGAGCCCCTTTACCGTCTCCCAGCCGGCAGGCGTTCGGATGAGCCGCGCCTTCTCCGGGGGCGTCTCGAAGACCCGGCCGTGACAGAACGCGCAGTACTTGCCGGCCTTAGCAGGGTCGAGCGCGGCGCCTGTCTTGGCATCGTCCCCGAGCGGTCGGTGGCCGCGCCCCGGCACCGTCCAGACCTCGGTGCCGGTGAACGGGTTCACCTGCTTGATCGTGCCGTCCCGCATACGGATCAGGTAATCCGCCACAGGCATCATGTCGTACAGCATGTGAGCCTCCCATCGCCGGACAGCAAAGAGGCATCATCATACAAAAGCCTGCGGAGAATGGGGGTGCGGCCGGCGTCGCCCCGGGCTCACGTGGGTGGCCGCTCAGGATGTCGGAGACGGATCGGGGCAGGTGCGGACACGCAGCGGCCGACCTAGGCCCACCGGCGGATGGACACGCTGCTACGGGCGCTCCAGCATTGGAACCGCGTACCACCGTCTTTCCGCCAGGAGGTGAGCCATGCTGGCCGAGGCACTCAATCCGGAAATCTGCTTCGACACGCCAAGCGGTCGCGTCTGCCTGCCGATTGCGGCGCACGGCCCCACCGTCCCCGCGCTCGGGGACAAGTTCATCGTGAGCGAGGGTGCAGCCGCTTTGCGACGCCTGCTGGATTTCGAGGCGATCCTCGCGGACACGGTGAACAACGGCGACGGCGCGTGCTCGGGCCGGGCGCAACTCGCGCGCAGCCTCGCGCGCGCAGCCGAGTCGGTCTATACGGAAGCGGAGGACGCCAACCTGCGCGCAGGCGTGCTCGTTTCACGCTTCGCGCAGGAGATCGCCGCTCGTGTCGTGCGCTTCTCGCGCGACGAGAACCTGCCGCGCGAAGTCCGCGAGACCTTCGGGCGGTGGTGCGCGCAGCATCCGGACTTGGCGGCCTACATCGCCTCCTTGCCGCAGGCAGTCGCCGTCGCGCTCGATCGCCATCGCCAGGCGACGGACACGGCGCTCGCCGACTTCGCGGCAGGCAAACCCGCCCACGTCGCCATCACCTGCGAGGGGTCGACAGAGAGCTGTGCGGTCCTGGGATTTCTCGCCGGTGCCGCCGCGTTCACGCGGAACGTCGTCGCCGGTGCGGTGGCCGTTGGCGGCATCGCTTGGTGCTGCAGCTGACTAACCCCGGCAGCCCCCTCTTCAGGCAACGCTGCGGGTACCCGGCAGCAGCGCGCTACAGGTCTCGCGAAAGCGCTCGCAGCACTCGATGAACTCGTGCGTGCTCTTCGGCATGGGAACCCGCGCGCGCGTGACGTAGGTGATGAGGTGGGTGCCACGCCCGATCAGGCGGCAGGCCTCCGCCGCCTCCTGGTGAACGCGCGGCAGTGCATCGGCGACGAGCCGCGGCGTGAAGTCGGTAAGGTGCTCGGCGGACACCACGAAGGTCGTCCACACGTCGAAGATATCGGGATCGGTGCGCAGTGTCTCGCTCTTCACCTTGGCCGCGTGGGCGAACTCGGCGATGTGGCGCTCGATGCCGGAGAAGGCATCGAGGCCGGCGAACGTTTCCACCAGGTTATCGGCGATGAGGTCGATGTCGCGCATCGTCTGCGCGATCTTGATGTAGCGGCTCTCGTAGAAATTCTCGACCGGCAGCAGGAATGCCTTGAAGGGCTCGCCCCACAGCTCGTCGATGCCCTCCTCGCCGCTGCGGTGCAGGACCAGCTTGCAGAGGTCGAGCGCTTCCTGCAGGTGTTCGCCGCACTGATGCATGAGGGCGTTGTCGGGCAGGATCTCGACGCCGAGCGCCTGGATCTCCACCAGTTGAGTGAAGATGCCGGTGGCGCGGTTGAACAATGCGCCCGCCAGCATCGCGCCCTTCACGCGCCGGCGCTGCGGATCGGCTTCCTCGCTGTACGCGCGGCGCGCCTCTTCCAGGCGAACGCCCGGCACGTTGAGACCGTGCTCGGTGTGGTTGAAGAGCCGGCGCGTGAGCGCGGCGATGAGTTCCTTCTTGGCGTACAGCGTGTCTGCCGGAACGGGATAGGTCTTCACCCAGTAGCCGTAGTAATGCACGCGCTCCTGGCCGTCGATGATGCGCTTGGTGCCGAGGGGAATGGGACAGTCCATTAGTTTTCCGGGCCTCGAATGCTGAACGATCAGCCCGGAATTCTAGCGAGACTGGAGGCGTTTGTGCAGTGCAATAGCGCATCGGCGAAGCGGAACGACGGGACCGGGTCGCAAACTCGAGCGTGGACGCGCATCGACGCGACGCACGCACGCCTGTCGTCCCGCACGTTCGGCAGGCCTCGCATGCGCTGTCGGCGCGAAGCTCGACGGGATCGTCACAGTCTTCCGCGACGGCCGCCGCGGTCGCGCTGCAACGGGCTACGTGCTCACTTGCACGTGATGAAGCATCGGTCGGACTTGCACTGGTGGTCTTTCGTGCAGGCCTTGCCCTTGGCGAGCTTGTCCTTGCAGACATTCGTGCCGACGCCGGCGACACCCTTGTTGC
>JAEUMW010000267.1 GCA_016791345.1 Betaproteobacteria bacterium
CGGCGGGATCCACGCCATCCGCTTGTTCTCGGCAGAAAGACGGAACCCGGCCCAGCGCCCGAAGTCGGGCGAGCCGCGCCTCAAATCGACGGCCACGTCGAATACTTCGCCCGCAATCACCCGCACGAGCTTGCCCTGCGGCTGCTGTATCTGATAGTGCAGGCCGCGCAGCACACCCTTCACCGAGCGGGAGTGATTGTCCTGCACGAAATCGACTTCCAGTCCGGTCTTCTCGCGAAAAACGCGCGCGTTGTAGCTCTCGAGAAAGAATCCACGGTCATCGCCGAAGACCTTCGGCTCGAGGAGCAGCACCTCCGGCAGGTCGGTCGCCACCACATTCATCGGAAGATCGTCTCCTGCAGGACGTTCAACAGGTACTGCCCGTAGCCGCTCTTCTGGAGCGGCGCGGCCAGCGCCTCAAGCTCCCCGGCCGAGATGTAGCCCATGCGAAAGGCGATCTCCTCGGGGCACGCAATCTTCAACCCCTGCCTGCGCTCCACGGTCTCGATGAAAGAAGCAGCTTCGAGCATCGAATCGTGGGTTCCGGTATCGAGCCAAGCGAAGCCGCGCCCCATGACGACCACCTCGAGGCGCGACTTGTCGAGGTAGCAGCGGTTGAGGTCGGTGATCTCCAGTTCCCCGCGCGCCGAAGGCTTGAGCGCCGCCGCAATGTCGACGACTTCCTTGTCGTAGAAGTAGAGCCCGGTCACGGCGTACCGCGAGCGCGGCCGCGCCGGCTTCTCTTCCAGGCTGATCGCGCGGCCGCTCCCGTCGAACTCGACGACCCCGTAGCGCTCCGGATCGCTCACGGCATAGGCGAACACCGTTGCCCCGGTCGCCTTGTCTGCGGCGCGCTGCAACAGAGCCGAGAAATCGTGACCGTAAAATATGTTGTCGCCGAGCACGAGGGCGCAAGGACTGTTGCCGACGAACTCGCGGCCGATGATGAACGCCTGTGCGAGCCCCTCCGGAGCCGGCTGCACGGCGTAGGAAATGCTGATGCCCCAGCGATGTCCATCCCCCAAAAGCTGTTCGAAGCGAGGCGTGTCCTGCGGTGTCGAAATGAGCAGAATGTCGCGTATGCCCGCCAACATCAGTGTGGAGAGCGGGTAGTACACCATCGGCTTGTCGTAGACCGGCAGGAGCTGCTTCGAGACCGCCTGCGTCACCGGGTAGAGCCGGGTGCCGGACCCACCGGCGAGGATGATGCCTTTCACCGGGCCACCCCGACCACTGCGACTCGGCGCGGCAGACGCCCATCGAAACCCTCCGCAACGAGTGCCGGCGCCGCGAGGCGATGGGTGTTCGGTGCACCTCGCATCAGCGCGCCCCGTAATTGCGATCGATCCATTTCTGATAGTCGCCGGATTGCACGTCCGCGACCCAGTCGGTGTTGTCGAGATACCAGTCGATCGTCTTGCGGATGCCGCTCTCGAAGGTCTCGTGCGGGCGCCAGCCCAGCTCGCGCTCGATTTTGCGGGCGTCGATCGCGTAGCGCCGGTCGTGGCCGGGACGGTCCGTCACGTAGCTGATCAGGGACGCATGCGGACGCACCGGGGAATTCGGGCTGCGCTCGTCGAGAATGCCGCACAGCATGTGGATCACGTCGAGATTGGCCTGCTCGTTCCAGCCGCCGATGTTGTACGTTTCCCCGAGTTGTCCGTGCTCCAGCGCGGTACGCACCGCAGAACAGTGATCGCCGACGTAAAGCCAGTCGCGCACCTGCTGGCCGTCGCCATACACCGGCAGCGACTTGCCCTGCAGCGCGTTGTTGATCATCAGCGGGATCAGCTTCTCCGGAAACTGGAACGGGCCGTAGTTGTTGGAGCAGTTGGTGGTGACCGTCGGCAGGCCGTAGGTGTGGTGATACGCCCGCACCAGATGATCGGAGGCCGCCTTGGAGGCTGCGTACGGACTGTTCGGCGCGTAGGCGGTGGATTCGGAAAACGGTGGATCGGTCGGCGCCAGGGTGCCGTACACCTCGTCCGTCGAAACGTGGAGAAAGCGGAACCTCTTGCGTTCTTCCGCCGTGAGCTGGTTCCAGTGGGCGCGGGTTGCTTCAAGCAGGGTGAACGTGCCCCCGATATTGGTGGCGATGAAATCCGCAGGACCATGGATCGAGCGGTCGACGTGGCTCTCGGCGGCGAAGTGGACGATCGCCCGCGGCTTGAACTCGCTCAGCAGCCGCTGCACCAGCGCGCTGTCGCCGATGTCGCCGCGCACGAAGCAATGCCCGGCGTGCCCCTGCAGGCTTTGCAGATTGCCCAGATTGCCGGCGTAGGTGAGCTTGTCCAGGTTGACGACGGGCTCACCCGACTGTGCCAGCCAGTCGAGGACAAAATTCGAACCGATGAACCCGGCACCGCCGGTCACGAGAATGGTCATGCGATAGGGAGGCCCTTGGACTGCCACAGGACCGGGCAATCCGCGTGAAAGCGGGGCGTAGTTTACCAGTAAATATTGCACTGCAGCCTGATGGGCGTCGAGCCCGCTGCGTCCTCGCGGCGCCGGGTCACTGCCGATCCCGACTGGCCGAGCCGGACACGGCCGTGCTAACGTCGCGGCTCACGCCATTCCCCCATCCGCTATCTTGCGCCTTCCCAACGAGTGCGGCAGCCCTTGCGCGCTCCGCAGCACGCCACCGCCCAGAGGCTGTCCCGTCCGCCACGCCCCGCCCGGGTCGCGCTTCGCCAAGGCCCGGGCATGACCCGCATCCTGCTGGTGAAAACCTCGTCGATGGGGGACATCGTCCACGCGCTGCCCATCGTCGCGGATATCCATGCGGCCTGCCCGGGGGCCGAGGTCCAGTGGCTGGTCGAGGAGGCCTACAGCGCGCTGCCGCGCCTGCATCCCGGCATCGCCCGCGTGATCACCGTGGCATTCCGACGCTGGCGCAGCAACCTCTTCAGTCGCGATACCTGGCGTGAAATCGGGGCATACCGCCACGAGCTGCGCGAACCCCACGACTTCGTCATCGACGCCCAGGGACTCACGAAGAGCGCACTGCTGGCGCTACCCGCGCGCGGGTTGCGGTGCGGATACGCCTGGGGCAGCGGGCGTGACGACTTCGCCACTCTTTTCTATCAGCGGCGCGTCGAAGTATCGCTGGGCATTCACGCCGTCGAGCGCAACCGGCAGCTGGCAGCGGAGTCCATCGGATATGCGTTGCCGCAGCGGGTCGACTACGGCATCCGCCCACCCCCGCTTGCCGACCTGCCGGAGCTCGGCGATCTGCAGGTTGGCCCCTATGCCGTCCTGCTGCATGCGACGAGCCGGCCCGAAAAGCTCTGGCCCGAGGAGCGCTGGGCGGGGCTGGGGGCGCGGCTCGAGCAGCGCGGCGTGCGCTCGCTCCTGCCGTGGGGTGGGGAAGAGGAGCGCCTGCGCAGCGAACGTCTGGCGGCCGCCATTCCCGGTGCTCTCGTCACGCCACGGCTGCCCCTGCGTGCACTCGCGGCGCTCCTCGGGAACGCCGCCTTAGTCGTCGGCGTCGATACCGGCCTCACGCATCTCGCGGTGGCGCTCGGACGGCCTACCGTCGGCCTCTACTGCGCGACCGAGCCGGGGTTGAACGGCGTCTACGGCAGCGCCAGCGCCGTCAATCTGGGCGGCATGGGTACGCCACCGGCGGCGGACCGCGTGCTGGAGACCCTGGTGCGCATCGCGCCTGCATGACCATGAGGAGACTGGCGCGTTGGACCTACTCGACGTTCTTCGGCTTGCTCGTTCCCTTCATCCTGCTGCGGCTTGCGTGGCGGGCACGCCGTCAGCGCGGCTATCTGCGCCATGTCGGCGAACGCTTCGGCGCCTATCCTCCGGCACCGGAGCGGCCGGTGATCTGGATCCATGCCGTGTCGGTCGGCGAAACGCGGGCGGCAGAACCGCTGGTGAAGGCGCTGCAGAAGCGCTACCCGGAGCGCGTGATCCTGTTCACCCACATGACGCCGACGGGACGGGAGACGAGCGAGCAGCTTTTTGGCGATACCGTCCTGCGTTGCTACGTACCCTATGACCTGCCCTCGGCGGTACGGGCGTTTCTCGACCATTACCGGCCGACCTTCGGGCTCATCCTGGAAACCGAAGTCTGGTTCAACCTCGTGGCGGCGTGCCGGCGGCGCAGGATCCCCTTGTACCTGGTGAACGCGCGCCTGTCGGAGCGTTCCGCCCGCGGCTACGGCTTTTTTGCTGCGCTTTCGCGACCGGCCTTCGGCGCCTTCACCGCGGTCGGCGCGCAGACGAAAGCGGATGCCAAGCGCCTGCGCGCGCTCGGTGCCGCGCACGTCGTCGTCACCGGCAATCTCAAGTTCGACGTGACCCCGCCCGCCACTGCAAAGCAGTTGGGCGACACGCTGCGCATGCGCTTCGGACGCGAACGCCCGGTGCTCCTGCTTGCGAGCACGCGCGACGGCGAGGAGGCGATGCTGCTCGATGCGTGCGACAGCATCGATCTGCCCGATCTGCTGATCGTGCTGGTGCCGCGTCACCCGCAGCGCTTCGAGGAGGTGGCGATGCTGCTGGAGAAGCGCGGGGTGCGCTACGAGCGCCGCAGCCACGACGAGCCCGTGCCGCCGCTCGCCCGCGTCGTGCTGGGCGACAGCATGGGCGAGATGTTCGGCTACCATCACGCAGCCGACGTCGCTGTGATCGGCGGCAGCTTCCTGCCCTACGGCGGGCAGAACCTGATCGAGGCGTGTGCCGTCGGCACACCGGTAATCATCGGACCGAGCACCTACAACTTCGCCGATGCCGTGCGGCGCGCCGTGGAGGCGCGCGCGGCCGTGCAGGTACCGGATCTGGAGAGCCTCGCCGGCGAAGCTGCGCGCCTGCTCAAGGATCCGACCACGCGCCGCGGCATGGGTCGGGACGGCATCGCCTTCGCCCGCGCACACCGCGGCGCGACCGAGAAAACCCTCGCGCTGCTCGACTTCAGCGCCGCGACCGCAGCAGACCGTCCTCGGTGACGACAAGCTCGACGCGCTGGTCGTGCGCCGTCATCGGCACGGCGTCGACCACCTGCGCCGAGAAGGCTGCTGCGACCCGGGTCGCCGTCGTCATCGCGACGAGCAGCCGGTCGTAGAAACCGCCGCCGTAACCCAGCCGCCCGCCGTCGCCATCGAAGCCCAAGCCGGGTACGAGCACGAAGTCGACCGCCGTCGCGGCGACCGTCGCGCAGCGCTCCGGCAGCGGTTCCAGGATTCCCCACACTCCCGGCGCGAGCTCCGCTTCGAGATCACTCACCGCGAAGAGATCGAGGCGGCGTTCGCCGCGGTTCACGCGCGGCAGCACGAGCCGCTTGCCGTCCGCCAGCACGCGCTGCACGAACGCCTCCGTTTCGAACTCCGCACCCATCGACATGTACGCCATGACGACGCGCGCGCGCCGGTACTCGGGCAGCGCCAGCAGGGTATGGGTGATGCGGCGGCTGAATGCCGCTCGAACGGCGGGCGAGAACTGCTCGCGCAGCGAGCTTAAGGAGGTGCGCAGGGCGCGCTTCGACTCGACGCTCAGCGGCCCCTGCCGTTGATCCAGTCATTGACGGACACGACGTCGTTCTCCGTCAGCTGGCCCACCGCCGCCTTCAGGCGAAAGAGATTGATCACCGTGTTGAAGACCGCCTGCGCCAGATCGCGCTGCGCGGAGAAGAGCAGTTGCTGCGCGTTGAGCACGTCGACCTCGGTCCGCACGCCGACCTCCTGGCCGAGCTTGGTGGAATCCACCTGGGCCTGCGTCGAGACCACGGCGGTGCGCAGCGCCTCGGTCTGCGCGATGCCGCTGTTCAAGCCGAGGAAAGCCTGCCGGGTCGACTGCGCGACGACGCGGCGTGCGGTCTCAAGGTCCTGTCGCGCCTTCTCCTGCGCAGCCACCGCCTGCCGCACGCGGGATTCGATCGCACCGCCCTGGTAGATCGGGATGGCGAGCTGCACACCGGCCGACGTGATGTTCCCGCGAAAGCCCTGCGAGGCGATCTGCCCGATGCTGTTGTCGCTGTAGCCGACGGAGGCCACGGCGTCGAGCGTCGGGTAGTGACCGGCGCGCTGCAGTTCGACCTGCTGCCGCGCGAGCGTCAGCGCGGCATCCGCCAGACGCACGTCGAGGCTGGTCTCGTACGCTTCGCTCACCCAGGCATCGATGCTGTTCGGCTTCGGTGGATCGATCTGGAGACCGCGCGGGGGGCGTTGCAGCACGGGCGCCGGGCGCGCGATGATGCGCTCCAGCGCGTCGCGCTTGACCGCGAGATCGTTCTGTAACGCGATGCCCTGGGAGACGACGAGGTCATAGCGTGCCTGCGCCTCGTAGGTGTCGACGACCGTCGCCGTGCCGACCTCGAAGTTGCGCTTGGCCTGCTCCAGCTGCTGCGCGATCGCACGCTTCTGCGCGTCGTTGACCTCGAGGTTCACCTCGGCCAGCAGCACGTCGAAGTACGCCTGCGCCACGCGCAGGATCAGATCCTGGCTCGACAGGGAGAACTGCGCCTCGCTCTGCGTGAGCTGCGTCCGCGATTGCTGATACTGAACGAAGTTCTGCATGCGAAAGAGCGGCTGGCTCAGGTTGAGCCCGATGAAGGTGGCGTTGAACTGCTGGTTGGGAATGTTGCGCAGATCGCGGTTGTTGAACGTGTACGAACCCGTCGCGCCCAAGTTCGGCAGGAGCAGTGAGCGACCCTGCACGACCACTTCCTGGTTGGCCTGCCAGTTGGCCCGCGCCGCCGCATATTCCGAATCCTGGACGAGAGCTTCGCGGTAGACCTGCAGCAGGTCGGCAGCGCAGGCGAAGCCCGTCACACTCGCGAACAGCAACGCCATCACCGGGCGAATAAAGGGCATCGTGATCGTGATCTTCTCAGTAACGCGGCATGCCGGGGTCGACTTCCAGAGCCCACGCGTGGACGCCGCCTTGCAGGTTGTGCACCCGCGTGAAACCCGCCCTCTCCAGGAACAGCGCGACCTGCTGGCTGCGCATCCCGTGGTGGCAGACGACGACGATGTCCTGCTCCTGCGGCAGCTCGGCGAGGCGGGAAGGCACCGTATTCATCGGCATCGCCCGTGCGCCGTCGATATGGCAGCGCGCGTATTCCCACGGCTCGCGCACGTCCAGGAGATACGGCGCAGCGCGCTCGCCGTCGGCAAGCCAGCGCTTGAGGCCGTCAGGACTCAACTGCTGCATCTCGACCTAGAAAACGAACCGTTCGGGATGAGGCGCGTTGCGCAGGGGAGCCACACAGGTCTCGAACACCGGCACGGAGTTGTAGACTCCGGCCGACACGCAGGTGATGAGGGTCGCCTCCATCACCGGCGGATCACCGACGATGGCGAAGAGCCGCCCACCCGGTACCAAGTCCTGCTGAAACCCGGCGACCAGCGAGGGCACGGAACCCGTCAGCACGATGACGTCGTACGGCGCATGCTTTCCCCAGCCGCTCGCAGCATCGCCGGTCGCCAGTGTCACGTTGGTGATGCCGTGCGCGCCGAGCTTCGCCTGCGCCTGCGTCACGAATTCCGGAACGATGTCGACGCTGTAGACGTGCCCGCCGAGGCTTGCGAGCAACGCCGTGAAGTAGCCGCTCCCGGTGCCGACTTCGAGAATGCGGTCGGTCTTCCTGATGGCGAGTTCCTGCAGGATGCGCGCCTCGATCTTCGGCGCCAGCATGACCTCCCCGTGTCCGATGGGGATCTCCATGTCCACGAACGCGAGCGCCCGGTGCTGTTGCGGCACGAACTCCTCGCGCCGCACCTGCAGCAGCAGGTCGAGCACCTGCTGATCCAGCACTTCCCACGGTCGAATCTGCTGCTCGACCATGTTGAATCGGGCCTGCTCCACGTTCATCGGGGTTCTGCCACAGCCTGAGGGTTGACGCGCCGGAGTCTACCACAACGCGTTGCACCATGACGGTCCGGTAGCCGCGGCCAGACGCCTTCCTCCGGGTAGCGTCCGGCAGCTCGCGCGCCCGGAAAACCACGCCCCGACAGTTGCTGCGAAGCCGACTTTCAGCTAGGGTTAGCGACCTACGTAGGGGTCCTCGGAAGATTCTTCCGGGGTGAGACAAACCCTTCGAACCTGTCCGGGTAATGCCGTCGTAGGGAAACGTAGTCGCCTACCCTCGCTCCCCGGATTCGCCCTCTGGAGGAGCCATGAACGCCCATCCTAAGTTCGTCGCCGCTGCTGCTCACGTCGATGCAGCGGCGGTCCAGCCTCTGCCGTGCTCGCGCAAGATCTACGTCGAGGGCTCGCGCCCGGACATCCGCGTCCCCATGCGGGAGATCACGCAGTCGGATACGCCGGCCTCCTTCGGCGCCGAGAAGAATCCGCCGGTCTATGTCTACGACACGTCGGGACCGTACACCGACCCGAACGTGAAGATCGACATTCGCGCCGGGCTCACGCCCCTGCGCGCCCGGTGGATCGAGGAGCGCGGCGACACCGAGGTGCTTCCCGGCCCGACGTCGCGCTTCGGCGTGGAACGCCTGCACGACCCGAAGCTCGCCGAGATGCGCTTCAACCTGAAGCGCCAGCCCCGCCGTGCCAGGCCGGGTGGCAACGTGACGCAGATGCACTACGCGCGCCGCGGCCTCGTCACCCCCGAGATGGAGTTCATCGCGGTGCGCGAAAACCAGCGCCGCGACGCCCTCGGTGAACTGCTTACGCGCCAGCACCCGGGCCAGTCGTTCGGCGCCGCGATTCCGCGGCACATCACGCCGGAGTTCGTGCGGGACGAAGTCGCTCGCGGCCGCGCCATCATCCCGGCCAACATCAATCACCCGGAGACCGAGCCGATGATCATCGGCCGCAATTTCCTGGTGAAGATCAACGCCAACATCGGCAATTCGGCGCTCGGCTCGTCGATCGGCGAGGAAGTCGAGAAGATGACGTGGGCGATCCGCTGGGGCGGCGACACGGTGATGGATCTTTCCACCGGTCGCCACATCCACGAGACGCGCGAATGGATCATCCGCAACAGCCCGGTGCCGATCGGCACGGTGCCGATCTACCAGGCGCTGGAGAAGGTCGACGGCCGCGCCGAGGAACTCACCTGGGAGATCTTCCGCGACACGCTCATCGAGCAGGCGGAGCAGGGCGTGGACTACTTCACGATTCACGCCGGCGTGCGGTTGCCGTTCATTCCCCTGACCGCGAAGCGCATGACGGGCATCGTCTCGCGCGGCGGTTCGATCATGGCCAAGTGGTGCCTCGCGCACCACGCGGAGTCGTTCCTCTACACGCGGTTCGCGGAGATCTGCGAGATCATGCAGGCATACGACGTG
>JAEUMW010000268.1 GCA_016791345.1 Betaproteobacteria bacterium
TATATGAAAATTCGTCCGCTTCACGATCGAGTCATCGTCAAGCGCCTGGAGGAAGAGCGCAAAACCGCCTCGGGTATCGTCATCCCCGACACTGCCGCCGAGAAGCCGGATCAGGGCGAGATCGTCGCCGTCGGCACCGGCAAGGTGCTGGAAGATGGCAAGGTGCGCCCGCTGGAAGTCAAGAAGGGTGACCGCGTGCTGTTCGGAAAGTATTCCGGGCAGACGGTGAAGGTTGAGGGTGAGGAACTCCTCGTGATGCGCGAGGAAGACATCATGGGCGTGATCGAAGCCGCCTGAGCCGCGACCGCGAGCACTGGTTATCTGGGAAATCTAGGTTAGGAGATTGAAAGAATGCCTGCAAAGGAAGTGAAGTTTCATGACAGCGCGCGCCACAAGATCGTGGCGGGCGTCAACGTGCTGGCCGACGCGGTCAAGGTGACCCTCGGCCCGAAGGGTCGCAACGTCGTGCTGGAACGCGCGTTCGGCGCACCCACCGTGACCAAGGACGGTGTCTCGGTCGCGAAGGAGATCGAACTCAAGGACAAGTTCGAGAACATGGGCGCCCAGATGGTGAAGGAAGTAGCGTCCAAGACTTCGGACGTGGCCGGTGACGGGACGACGACCGCGACGGTGCTCGCCCAGTCGATCGTTCAGGAAGGCATGAAGTTCGTCGCCGCGGGCATGAACCCGATGGATCTCAAGCGCGGCATCGACAAGGCGGTTGCCGCCACCATCGAGGAACTGAAGAAGCTCTCCAAGCCCTGCACCACGAGCAAGGAGATCGCCCAGGTTGGCGCCATTTCCGCCAACGCGGATTCCTCGATCGGCGACAAGATCGCCGAGGCCATGGAGAAGGTCGGCAAGGAAGGCGTTATCACCGTCGAGGACGGCTCGTCGCTGGAGATGGAACTGGAAGTGGTCGAGGGCATGCAGTTCGACCGCGGTTACCTCTCGCCCTATTTCATCAACAATGCCGAGAAGCAGATCGCGGTGCTGGAGAATCCGTACGTTCTGCTGCACGACAAGAAGATCTCCAACATCCGTGACCTCCTGCCCGTGCTGGAGCAGGTTGCGAAGGCCGGCAAGCCGCTGCTCATCATCGCCGAAGACGTCGACGGCGAAGCGCTGGCAACCCTGGTCGTCAACAACATCCGCGGCATCCTCAAGACCTGCGCGGTAAAGGCACCGGGCTTCGGCGATCGTCGCAAGGCCATGCTGGAAGACATCGCCATCCTGACCGGCGGTACGGTCATCGCCGAGGAAGTCGGTCTGTCGCTCGAAAAGGCGACCCTGAACGATCTCGGTCAGGCGAAGCGCATCGAGATCGGCAAGGAGAACACCACTATCATCGACGGCGCCGGCGATGCCAAGACCATTGAAGGCCGCGTCAAGCAGATTCGCACGCAGATCGAAGAAGCCACCAGCGATTACGATCGCGAGAAGCTGCAGGAGCGCGTCGCGAAACTGGCCGGTGGCGTGGCGGTGATCAAGGTCGGCGCCGCAACCGAAGTCGAAATGAAGGAGAAGAAGGCACGCGTCGAAGACGCACTGCACGCAACGCGTGCGGCCGTCGAGGAAGGCATCGTTCCGGGTGGAGGCGTTGCCCTCATCCGTTGTCGCGACGCCGTGGCAAAGGCCAAGGGCGACAACCCCGATCAGGACGCTGGCATCAAGATCGTGCTGCGGGCACTCGAGGAGCCGCTTCGCACCATCGTCGACAACGCCGGTGAAGAAGCCTCAGTGGTCGTCAACAAGGTCGTCGAAGGCAAGGGCAACTACGGCTACAACGCCCAGTCCGGTGACTACGCCGACTTAGTCGAGAGCGGTGTGGTGGATCCGACCAAGGTCACCCGCTGCGCGCTGCAGAACGCAGCGTCAGTGGCCGGCCTCATCCTCACGACCGACGCCATGGTCGCCGAGCTGCCGAAGGACGACAAGCCGATGCCTGGCGGCGGCATGGGCGGCATGGGCGACATGGACATGTAAGCCAGCGCGACTTCGCCCCTCGTAGCCCGAGGGGCGCGCACGCAAAGGCCCGGCTTCTGCCGGGCTTTTTTCTTTTCCGTTTGACAAACCTCAACCCCGTGCAAAAAAGTCGCACTTGTGTTTTCGGCTCGACTTGATTTTTCGGTACACTTCGCCCTCCAGCCGGCGTTCGATCGGTACGAAAGTTTCCGGGCCGCTTTACCTTCGGCGCCCGGGAGGCAAGGGGGAGGCTACGCCAAACAGCTTCGGCTGCACACGCCCTCTCTCCATCCGATCACCACCCGGGGATCGTCTATATCGAACAGGGAGCAGGGTCGACCATGCCAAGCACAAGCAAAGCCTTGAAGAAGTCCACTCCGCGCAAGCAGGCCTCACGTGCAGCCAGTAAGGCACGGATGAAGACGCCTGCGCGCACACCGCGCAAGGAAAAATGGGTTTATCTCCTGGAGGAGGGCGACGCGAGCATGCGCGACCTGCTCGGGGGCAAGGGCGCCAATCTGTCAGAGATGACCGTGCTGGGGCTGCCGGTGCCTCCCGGCTTCATCGTGACGACCCGCGCCTGCAATGCCTACCTGGCCGAAGGCGGCTTCCCGTCGGGGCTGTGGGAGCAGGCCATCGGGGCCCTCGCAAAGGTCGAGAAGCTCGCCGGGAAGAAGTTCGGCGACCCGAAGAATCCGCTGCTCGTGTCGTGCCGTTCGGGTGCCAAGTTCTCGATGCCGGGCATGATGGACACCGTGCTCAACATCGGCCTCAACGACGAGGTCGCCGAGGGCCTCATCGAGCTCACGCAGGACGAGCGTTTCGTCTACGACGCCTATCGCCGTCTCGTGCAGATGTACGGCACGGTGGTGATGAACCTCCCGGACGAGCCGTTCGAGGAGGTGCTGGGGCGCTACCGCGACGAGCGGGGCGTGGCGAACGACGCCGACCTCGCGCCGGACGATCTGCGCGCGATCACCGCGGAATTCAAGGACATCTTCAAGCAGCACACCAAGTTCGAGTTTCCGACCGATCCGCTCGAGCAGATGCGACTCGCGACCGAGGCGGTGTTCAAGTCGTGGAACGGCAAGCGCGCGATCGACTACCGCAACGCCGCCGGCATCGCTCACGACCTCGGCACCGCCGTCAACATCATCACGATGGTGTTCGGCAACATGGGCGAGAATTGCGGCACCGGTGTCGTCACCACCCGCAACGTCTCCACCGGTGATCGCGAGATCGAAGGCGATTACCTCACCAACGCACAGGGCGAGGACGTGGTGGCCGGCATTCGCGCCACCAAGCCGATCTCGGCGCTGCGCGACGAGATGCCGCGCATCTATGCGCAGTTCGAGAAGATCTGCAAGAAGCTCGAGAAACACTACCGCGACACCCAGGACGTCGAGTTCACCATCGAGCGCGGCAAGCTGTGGATGCTGCAGACGCGCGATGCGAAGCGCACCGCCAAGGCAGCCGTGCGCATCGCCGTCGACCTCGCCAACGAGCGCCTGATCACGCGCGAAGAGGCGGTCATGCGCGTCTCGCCGGATCATGTCGACTACTTCTTGCACCCGCAGTTTGATGCGGCCGAGAAGGCGGCAGCGAAGGAGCGCGGAGACAAGATCGCAACCGGCCTCAACGTCTCGCCGGGCGCTGCCAGCGGTGTGCTCGCCTTCGACGCCGACCTCGCCGAGGAGTGGGGCATCAAGGGCAAGAAGAACGTCATCATGGTGCGTCCGGAGACGAAGCCCGACGACGTCCACGGCATGCTCGCCGCGAAGGGCATTCTGACGAGCCGCGGCGGGCGTACCAGCCATGCGGCACTCGTGGCGCGGCAGTTCGGCAAGCCCGCGGTCGTTGGGGTGTCCGCGATGGAGGTCGACGCGGAGAAGCGTCAGTTCACCGTTGGGGGTCGCACCTTCAAGGAAGGTGAGGCCGTGTCCATCGACGGCACGACGGGCGAAGTGTTCGCCGGCGAACTGAAGACCGTCATCCCCGGTTTCGACGACGAATATCTGATCAAGCTGCTCGACTGGGCCGACGGTTTTCGCAGGCTCGGGGTGTGGGCGAACGCCGACTACCCGCGTGATGCGGAGCGCGCACGCCAGTACGGCGCCGAAGGCATCGGGCTGTGCCGCACCGAGCACATGTTCTTCGAGACGGCGCGCCTGCCGATCGTGCAGCAGATGATCCTCGCCAAGACCGACGAGGAGCGCGCCGGGCCGCTCGCGAAGCTGCTGCCGTTCCAGCGAGAGGACTTCGTCGGCCTGTTCCGCGCGATGGATGGTCAGCCGGTCACCATTCGCCTGATCGACCCGCCTTTGCACGAGTTCCTGCCGAGCTACGGAGAACTCCTGCAGGAAGTGACGCAGCTCGAAACCCGCATCTCGATGTCAGGAACAGGGGTCGACACCCAGACTCTTGCCGGCACCCTGCAACAGAAGAAGAGCCTGCTGGATGCGGTCGACGGCATGCGCGAAGCGAACCCGATGCTCGGGCTGCGCGGCGTGCGTTTGGGCATTCACCTGCCCGGGCTCGTGCGCATGCAGGTGCGCGCCATCATCGAGGCGGCCTGCCAGGTCTCCAAGGAAGGCGTAAAGGTCCATCCGAAGATCATGATCCCGCTGATTACGCACAGCAGCGAGCTCAAGATCGAGGACGAGATCCTCGAGGCCGAGGCGAAGCTGGTGATGAAAGAGCAGGGGATGCGCATCAAGTACGAGTTCGGGACGATGATCGAGATCCCGCGTGCCGCGCTCACCGCCGACCAGATCGCGAAGTACGCGCAGTTCTTCTCGTTCGGGACCAACGACCTCACCCAGACCACCTTCGGCATTTCGCGCGACGACGCGGAGACCGGATTCCTGCAGGAGTACCTCGAGAAGCGCATCCTCCCCGAGAATCCCTTCGCCACGGTGGACCAGGGCGGAGTCGGCAAGCTCATGGAGATGGGGGTGAACCTCGGGCGCAGCACGCGCCCCGACCTCAACGTCGGCATCTGCGGCGAGCACGGCGGCGATCCGAAGAGCATCGCCTTCTGCCACAAGATCGGCCTCGACTACGTGAGCTGCTCGCCGTTCCGTGTGCCGATCGCGCGCCTGGCGGCAGCCCACGCTGCACTTGCCGAGAAGAAGGAGTAGCGACACAGTGGGCGGCATGCGCCGCCCGCCTCGCATCCTGGAAGAAGCCGCAGGCCGAGGGGTCTGCGGCTTTTTTTCATGAACGTCCCCGTCCGCCCGTTTCCGTCATTCGGTGAAAAAGCAAAGGGCGCATCAGCGCCCCTTTGCGGTGGATGCGTCGTCTGCCTACTGTGATTTCTTCTTCTTGGTGGTTGTCGGTGTCGCCGCGGCCGGTGCAGCCTGCTGCGGCTGGGAGCCTTGGACTCCGAGCGCCCCACCGGTGCCGGGTCCGCCTTCGATAATCTGTGGCTGATAGTTGCGGGCCGCTCTCACCAGGTTGTTGTAGGAATCCGTGAAAGCGGCGACGATCACCTTGCCTTCCGCGGTGTTGGCATAGCCGCCGCCCACACCGCCGAGCGCGCCGCCAAAGACTCCCCCGATCGCACCGAAGTCCATGTTGCGGGCACTGCCCTCGGCCGCGGCGACCTGCACACCCGACCGATTGTCGACCAGGGTCAGCATCGTGCTCGCTTCCTTGAAGTTGATTTTTCCCGCCGCCCCCACCACCGCCCCGACCCAGCCACCGACGCCCGCACCGACGCCGCCGGCGTTCTGGTTGCTGAAGGTGATCGAAGGGCTCATCGAGTAATCGGCCGCGACCATCTGGCCCTTCCCGAAATTGGACTGCTGACGCAGTTCACCTGCGTCCTGCAGGGCACGCTCCTGCATCATGTTGTTCATGGCGCGGCCGCGCTCGACCACCATGAAGCAATTGGACTGCTGCACCATCAGCTTGAGGACGGGTGTTGTCGACCCGAGTCGCAACTGTCCGGTCAGGTAGCCGTACCAATACGAATTCACGTCTTCCACGACTGCGAGCGTGCCGAGCGGCTTCGGACATTTCTCCAGCTGGGGGTTGGCATTCACGGACGTGGCGCCGCCCGCCGACCCGGTTGCTGTGGTCTTCGCCTCCGGCGAGCCCATTTGCATATTCGAACAACCAGTGCCCAGCGCGGCGATGACAGCAGCGACGACACCGAAGGAGCGCCGCGTAAGGATGATGTGATTCATGTTGCCTCCCTTGATGTCCCCGGAACCAGCGGGCCGACCCCCGCAGCCGGTACATTAGACAACATCCAAAGCGGATAGAAGGTCCTGTCCTACCAACGGACTAGTTCCGAAGCACTGCTTTGCTGCTCTTGCGGAAGAAGAAACAGAGAAGCCAATGCCGAGGCGGGGACGCTACCCGGAGAGCTGCCCCGCACCTACCCCGGGAGGCGGCGGATGGGCGAGCACCGTGGCAAGCGCTCAGACAGCGCGGGCGCAACAGCCCGAGATCACCCCCAGACGCTCGTATTGCACCGCGGGACGACGGGGACTCACCCCGCGCCCCGCGGCGGCGCGGATTACTCGGGAATCGCGCCGAAGATGAAGGCTGCCTGAATCATGATGCCGGGCTTGCCGATGGCGCCGAACCAGCGATTGAAGATCTCGACGATCGCACCGCTGCGGTAGATCTCGGCGAGCGCGCCGTTCACGGCCAAGCGGAAATTGTCGTCGTTGCGCGGCAGGGTGATGGCGTACGGCTCGAAGGAGAGATCTTCGGTCAGAAGCGCGATCGCCTTCGGATCCTTCGCCTTCGGCGCGAGCGCCATGAGCAGCACCTTGTCGCTGGCGAAGGCGTCGAGCTGACCGGCTTCGAGCTGGGCGAGCCCTTCTTCGCGCGTCTTGATGGGCACGACGGTAGCGTTGATCACGCCCCTCTTGAGCGCCTCGTTCAGCGCCTTCTCGTTGGTCGTCCCGGGGATGACGCCGATCTTCTTGCCGGAGAGATCGGACAGCTGGCGCGCCGGCGAATCCGCCTTGATGAGCAGCCCGGTACCGTCGACGAACGTGAAGCTCGAGAAGTTCACCTTCTTCATGCGCGACAGCGTGACCGTGGTCGACCCGCACTCCATGTCGGCCTGCCCTTTCTCGATGGTCTCGAGGCGGTTCTGCACCGTGACCGGCACCCACTTGATCTGTACGCCTTCGGCGCCGATCTGCTGCGCGATCGTGCTTACCACGCGACGGCAGAGCTCGATGCTGTAGCCGGTTGGCTCCTTCGACTGATCGACGAAGGAGAAAGGCGCCGCGTCGCTGCGGTACGCGATGGCGACGCTCTTCGATTCCTTGATCTTCTTGAGATGGCCATCGACCTGGGCGCTGGCAAGCGCAGGTGCGAACAGCGCCGCGACGACGAGGGTGGCAAGGCGACGAAACATGGGCAGAACTCCTTGGGCGTGGGAAAACAGCCGCGCAGGGTAAGGGTTTTTTTCTTGCGCGGCAAATGAGCTTTGCATGGCTGCGGACCGCGGTTCAACGATGTCCACAGCGCTGGTGCTGCGCAGGTGCGCGCTGATTCGCTACCATGTCGCCATCACGCGGAGACAAAGATGGCGGCGGACGCACTGAAACCGGGCTTGAAGGGCGAAGCGGAACTCGTGGTGGGCGAGGAGCACACGGCGCTGCGCGTCGGCAGCGGCCGAGTGCGAGTGTTTGCCACACCCCTGATGATCGCGCTGATGGAGACCGCCGCGGTCGCCGCGGTGGAAGACGCGCTGGCACCCGGCCAACAGAGTGTCGGCACCCACCTCGACGTCCGCCATCTCGCCGCGACACCGGTCGGCATGCGCGTGCGCGCGACGGCGGAACTGCTCAAGGTCGATGATCGCGTGCTCACGTTTGGCATCGCAGCGGTCGACGAGAAGGAACCGATCGGCGAAGGGACACATGTCCGGGCACTCGTCGATGCGGAGCGCTTCGACGCACGCGTTCGCGCCAAGCTCGATCAGGCGGGACCGAGCTCGTAGCGAAACGGCCCAGCCGGCCGCAGCCCCGCACGGCCCCTCAGGTCAGGTACCTGGCAGGGCAGCGGGCGGGCCTCCACGTTCTCGCCATGTCTTCCGGGCCACACGGCGGTGAGTGACGTCACCATTGGCAGGCTTCTGCATGCACGCCGCGGCGCCGTTGCGCTTACCTACACGCTCACGCTGCTTGAGAACGTCTGCACGCTCGCTTACCCGGCACTCACCGGTATCGCTGTCGACCGTCTCGTAAAACGAGATTTCATCGGCCTGGCGGCACTGGTGGGTGTCTGGCTGGTGCACCTGGCCTTGTCCTTTTCCCGTCAGCGCCTCGACACGAGGGTGTTCATGGGGCTCTACGCGCAGGTTGCCGCACACGTGGTCGGCGTACAGCAAGGCCGTGGCCACGGTACCAGCACGGTTTCCGCACGCGTCGAGATGGTCCGCGACGTCGTCGGGTTCTTCGAGAAGGAGGTTCCCGCGATCTTCCAGAACATTCTCCTGATATTGGGCTCGCTGGTGATGCTCTTCGTGTACGACGTCGATGCGGGCACGCTGGCGATGGCCGTTCTGCTGCCGATGGGGCTCGTCAATGGTTGGTACTGGCGCAAAGCGCTGCGTCTGAATCAGGGTATCAACAGCGAGATCGAACGAGAGGTTGACGCTATCGCTTCGCGCCGTCGCTTCCGTATCGGTCGCCACTTCGGGCTGCTGCGACGATGGCGCGTGAAGCTTTCCGACACGGAGTCGTGGACTTGGGCCCTGACCGAGCTTGCCACCATCGTCGCGCTGGTGTTCATTCTCATCGACTTCACGCAGTCGCCCGCGTTCACCGCAGGCGCCATCTATGCCGTCCTCACGTACGTCTACGACTATCTCGAAGGACTGAATCACGTGCCGACCGTGGTGAACAACCTCGCGCGCCTCAAGGACGTACGCGCACGACTTCGGGAGTGACTCTGCCGACACGGCTCGACGAGCCGTGAGCATTCTCATGCGCGCGACACGATGCCACTGTAACGTTCACTTCTCCTTCGGGTCGTGGCAGTACCACGCGGCGTCCTCGTTCACACACCGCGACATCGTATAGTTCGCTACGCCCGAACCGCATGACGGTAGGGGGATGGACTTCTTCTCG
This sequence comes from Betaproteobacteria bacterium, assembly GCA_016791345.1. Lineage (NCBI taxonomy): Bacteria > Pseudomonadati > Pseudomonadota > Betaproteobacteria > Betaproteobacteria bacterium. The sequence continues at coordinate 9,069 of JAEUMW010000268.1, forward strand.
CGAACTCGCACTGTTTCGCCCTCTGCGCCTTTCGCTCATCAATGGCACGATAACTGCCGATTCGACGCCTCGTCATCCTTGGCGGATCGTCCGCCGGAGCCCAACTTGAGGACGAGGCAACAGATGCTCAGAATCGCCAAACGCGCCGATCACCGGCCCGCCGACCCCCGCGAGGCGAGAAAGCTCGTCTCCGACCTGCCCTCCGGCGACGCCCTGCGGTCGCTCGAACAGGTCGTCGAATGGATCGAAACCTTGACGGCGTTGCCGGAGGTTCGACTCGACAAGCGCTTCGAGGCGATCAGCGTATTCGAGGAGACGGCCACCCTGCTCGAACGCCGTGTTGCCCGGGACTACGGCCGCAGCGGACGCCTGCCCGCGGCGCGCGAGCAACGTCTGTGGAACGCCGCCCACCGCCTCTGGCATCAGCTGGCCGTCGCGTACCAGCTCTGCATGATGGAATACGACGCCGGCGTGACGGGTGCGACATCGCTGCAGCTGCGTGCGCCGGTCATGGGCTGCCACGCGATGCGCGCGCTGCGCAAGGAGATGAAGTGGGTGCTGCTCCGCCACGGTGGTATCGAGGGCCGACTCTGGCAGGAAGCCGCGCGCATCTACCAGGTCGGCCAGAAACACGGCTGCGCCCGCAAGGAGGTCACGCTTCATCCCGGTCAGGCCGGCCGCTCGACGGTCGAGCGCGAGCTGGTCAAGATGCTGATGCTCGCCGTCTCTTCGCCATGCAGCCTGATCCCCCTGCAGATCGACATCGCCTCGCACCTCGTGTCGCGCTGCGCGGAATTCGTGGCCATCGAGACAAGCCGGAGCACCGACACGACCCATGCGTTCGAGGTGATCGGCGAGCAGCCGCCGCGGCGCGCGCGCGCTGACGACGAAGGCCCGTCGCTGCGTTACCTCGCGTGCCACAGCGCGCTGCCGCACCTCGAACGCATCAGCAAGGACCTCGCGCAGCAGGGAGCCGTGGAAGGGACTGCCTTCGGCGGATACGAGCCGCGCATGGTGCGCGAGGTTGCGCAGCACCTCAGCCTCTACTGGTCCGCAAATCCGCCGCAGCGGGAATCCGAACGTCATGCGACGATGTCGCGCGTGAACGTGGTGCCGGCCTTTCAGGGGCTGCTGGATGCGCTGCAGGGCTACGTCGGCGGACCCTTCGTCGACGACGTCACCGAAAGCTGGATCGCTGAGAACGTGAGTCGCGGTGGTTACGGCGCCATCATCTCGCACGTCAAGGGTGACTGGGTGCGCGTCGGCGCACTCGTCGCGATCAAACCGGAGGCGGCGCCGGTGTGGGGCGTAGGTGTGGTTCGGCGGATGTCGCGCGACGAGAATCGTCAGTGTCATGTCGGCATCGAATCCTTCTCGAAGGCTGCGATTCCGGTGCACCTGGTGGCAGCGGGAACGCCAATCTCCCCGAACCCGGCAGATCATTTCCCCAACGCCGCGGTGCTCGGCCTCAACCTCAAGTGCTCGGGCGAGGTCGACCTCGTGATGGAGGCCGGTGCTTACTCGTCCCGCCTGCCCATGGAGATGGTGGTGCGCGGCGTCGTTCATACACTGACGCCGGTCGGCTTCGTCGAAGGCGGTGATGACTTCGACATCGCGCGCTACCGCATCGACGAGCCCAAGCCGTCGTGATGGACTGAAGGAAAAGTGGGACGGAAAAAGGGCGGCTCAGCCGCCCTTTTCTCTCTGTGCGGGCACGAAACCCCCGCTTACGTGAGGGGCGCCCCCCGCGAATGCCGCCGGACCGGCATCTTGAACCTGGGGTTCAAGAGTGGTCGCTTTCCGAACGCATCAGGCAATTCCGATCCGGAGTCGCACAACAGCGCTGCTTGAGTCCGCAACCAAATAAACTATATTGGTTCAAAGAGTATATGGTCCGGACGGCACCGCAGGGGACATAAACCGGAACGCGATCAGCCTTGCTGCTCCTGATCCACAAGTGCGCCGTCAATGGCCGCCTGCATGATTTCGATTCTACGCTTGAAGTCCGTGATGTCAATTGCTCCGCCGGCCCGCGTCGCGAGCAATTCGTGTGCGATATTGAGCGCCGCCATCACGGCAATGCGCTCGACGCCGACGACCTTTCCCTGCTCGCGAATCTCCCGCATCTTGCGATCGAGATAGACCACCGCCTCCAGCAGTTCCTTTTCCTGGTTCGACGGGCAGGCGACGCGATACTCGCGCCCCATGATGGTGACATCGAGCGTCTTCGGCGCCGCGTTCATGGCATTTCGTCCGGCAACTGTTCGACGAGCCGCTCGAGGCGCGCGCGCGCACCTTCGACGCGCTCCTGAAAGTGGCGCAGCTCATTCCGGCTTTCGCCGAGTTCGTCACGCAGCCGCCGGTTCTCGGAGCGCAGCCTCTGACAGGTCTCCACCAGCAGCATTAACTTCTTCTCGAAGGCGCCAAGCTCGGTATCCATAGGCGAACTATAGTGACATAAATTCCGTAGCGTCAATCACCAGCAGTCGGCAGTGAATGTTGCTTCGCAGGTACGCTCCTGCCGCGCTTGACGGACGAACGGAGTGCTCGCGGGCGTCCCGCCGGCGGTGTGAGCGTGCCCTTGGCGGGGCGCTTTCGCGGACCTTTCGGGCTATACTTCGCCCCGTTGAGGTGCCGCTGCCAGTTCACTCGGCAGTGGTTGAACGGGAAACAGGTGCGGCATCGCGCAAGCGGTCCCAATTCCTGTGCTGCCCCCGCAACGGTAAGTGAGCATGGGCGCGCCACCGACGCCACTGTGGGACCAAAGCCCACGGGAAGGCGGCGCACCCGGGACGCACGAGCGTCCCGCCTCACGAGCCCGGATACCGGCCTCCGACAACTGCAACGGACGTTCCGCGGAGGGCGGATCGGCGCGCGCCTCCCCGGCTCACGTTTCACTCTCCACGGGTGTTCCGATCCGATCGATCGACACGGCGTGCGGAGGGCACGTCGCAAGCCAGGGAGAATCCAAGAATGAAGCATCGCGCCCTTATGGGGATGGCGGCCCTCGCCGTCCCCGTCTGCGGTTTTGCCCAGTCCAGCGCCGAATCCATCGCCGACGAGGTCGTGGTCACGGCAACGCGGTTTCCCCAGGAGAACCGCGACCTGCCCATCGGGGTGAGCGTCATCACTGCAGACGAAATCTCACGCAGTGGCTCGCAGACGTTGCCGCAACTGTTGTCGCTGCGCGCCGGCGTACAGATTCGCGATGCCTCGGGCAGCCCGGATCAGCAGGTCGACATGCGCGGCTTTGGTCTCACCGGCGACCAGAACACGCTGGTCCTGCTCGACGGCCAGCGTCTCTCCGAGAACGAGCTCACCACGGCGCGCTGGTCGACGGTGCCGCTGGACTCGATCGAGCGCATCGAGATCCAGAGCGGCAGTGGCGCCGTGCTCTACGGGGGCGGTGCCACGGGCGGCGTCATCAACATCATCACCAAGGCGCCGAAGAGCGGCGCCGTGAGCGGTCAGGCGCTCGCACTCGGCGGCAGCTACAGCACGGTGCGCGGGGAGGCCGGCGCCAGCGCCGGCGGCGAGCATGTCGCGGCCAACGCCTTCGTCGGCTACAACGGCTCCGACAACTATCGCGAGAACAACCGTTTTTCGCAAGGCAACGGCACGGGTGAGCTGCGCTGGTTCGATGCGACGAGCTCGATCAGCCTGCGGGCATTCGGCAACGACCAGAGCCTGCAGCTTCCTGGCGCCCTGACCGCAGAACAGATCGCCCGCAACCCGCGCGCGGCATCCACCCCCAACGACTCCTCGACGCTGCGCGGCTGGGGCACGATCCTGAGCGGCCGGCAGGGGATCGGCGACGGTGAACTCGCGATCGATGCGACCTATCGCAACCGGGCCGCGAATGCCTCCATCCTGTTCTTCGGCAATACCTTCAACACGGAGACCGACGTCGACGTCTGGACGCTGTCGCCCCGTGGACGCCTGCCGTACTCCCTTTTCGGCTTCGAGCACACGCTGGTGGCAGGCTGGGACGCCTCGTGGTGGTACTACAACCAGAATCGTGACTTCGGCCCGGCACGGCTCGAGGCCAATCAGACCGATTGGGCGCTGTACGCGCAGCAGACCTCGCAGCTCACGCCGACAACGCTGTTCTCGTACGGCGGACGGGTGCAGCAGGTGTCGCAGTTCGCGCAGGACCGCGAGAGCGTCCAGCCCTATGCGCGGGGCTCGACAACGGGAAATCCGGTCGCATGGGAGTTTGCGCTGCGCCAGGGTCTGGTCAGCGGGCTCGCCGCGTTCGGCAAGTATGGCCGCAGCTTCCGTGTTCCGAATATCGACGAGCTCTTCAACCAGTTCGGCGGTCCGAACTTCGATCCGATCGTGAGCAACCTCGCGATACAGACCTCGCTCGGCGGCGAGATCGGCCTCGAATACGCGGCGTCCGGGTACTCGCTGCGCACGACGTTCTACGACATGCGGCTCAACAACGAGATCTATTTCAATCCGGTGACCTTCACCAACGTCAACCTGCCGCCGACCGAGCGCTATGGCGTGGAGGTGACGGGCCGCTGGTCGCCTTCCGAAGCCTTCGACCTGTCGGCCAACTACACGTACGCGATCGCCGAGTTCCGCAGCGGGGACGTGGGTGGCGCGTCGCTCTCCGGCAAGAGCGTGCCATTGGTCGCCAAGAACAAGGCAAACGCGCAGATGCTCTGGCGCTTCCTGCCGAACGCTCGCTTCTACGCGACCGTGAGCTACGTCGGCGATCAGTTCTTCGACGGCGACGCCACCAATACCTTCGGGCAGAAGATCCCGTCCTACACGCTGGTGAATCTCAAGGCGGAATACGACATCGAAGGCTGGACGCTGGCCGCTGGCGTGAACAACCTGTTCAACGAAAAGTACTTCAACTACGGGCTGGTGGTGGCGCCGACGTACATCGCCTATCCGCAGGCGGGCATCACCTTCTTCGGGTCGGCGCTTTACGCGTTTCGCTGAGGCGGGCGGCGGTTTTGACCGGCGCGCGCGCGCTGCCGCATAATCCGGCGCGCGCCGCACGTCGCGGCCGTATCCCTCACCGTGCCGCCCGCCACCCCCGCCACCTCGTCCCGCAGGACTCCCGCCGCCGCCGCTGACAGCCGCACGCTGCTGCGGCGCCTGCTGTCCTACATGCTGCCGTACTGGCAGCGCTTCCTGGTGGCGATGGTCGGCATGGTCGTCGCAGCGGTGACGCAACCGGCGCTCGCTGCGCTCATGAAACCGCTGCTCGACGGCACCTTCGTCCACCGCGACCCGTTCTGGATGCGGCTAGCCCCGGTGCTCATCGTCGGGCTGATGCTGATCCAGGGCTTCGGCACCTTCGTTTCCGTCTACGGCTCGAACTGGCTCGGCAACAAGGTCGTGTACGACCTGCGCACGCAGATGTTCCGCAAGCTGCTCGCGCTGCCGACCGCGTATTTCGAGAGCAATGCGAGCGGTGTCGTCGTCTCGCGCTTCACCTTCGACGCGACGCAGGTGGCGCTCGGCACGAGCAGCGTCGCCACCGTGATCATCAAGGACGGGCTCTCCATCATCGCCCTGATGAGCTATCTCCTGTACCTCAACTGGAAGCTCACGCTGCTCACCTTTGTCATCGCGCCGCCAATCATGTTCGTCGTCGGCACGGTGAGCCGGCGCCTGCGCACCATGAGCCAGGGCGCGCAGGAGGCAATGGGCGATCTCAACCAGGTGCTGAACGAGACCACCGCGGGCATGAAGGTGGTCAAGGTATTCGGCGGACAGGGCTACGAGGCGGAGCGCTTCGCAGATCAGGCCGCGCGCGTGCGCCGCTTCAACATGAAGCGCGAGACGGCGGCGGCGGCAAACTGGCCGCTGGTGCAGGTCGTGGTCTCGATCGGGGTGGCGGCGATCGTCTATCTCGCGGTGCTGCAGTCGGCCGCCGACCAGACCACCGTGGGTGGCTTCGTCTCCTTCCTGGTGGCGGCGATGCTGCTGATCGCGCCGCTCAAACGCCTGACGACGGTCAACGAGAGCATGCAGCGCAGCTTGGCGGCGGCAGCGACCGTATTCGAGTTCCTCGACGAGCCCGCGGAATCCGACACCGGCACGGTGACGCTCGCCCGCGCCCGCGGTGCGATTCGCTACGACCGTGCGACGTTCGCCTACGCGGGATCAGACGCTCGCGCGGTCGACGACGTCTCGCTCGAGATCCGGCCGGGGGAGACGGTGGCGCTGGTCGGCCCGTCAGGTGCCGGGAAGACAACCCTGGTCGCCCTGTTGCCGCGCTTCTACGAGTTGACCGCCGGCCGCATCGAACTCGACGGCCACGATCTCTCGGACCTCACGCTGGCGAGCCTGCGCGCCAACATCGGCTTCGTGTCGCAGGAGATCGTGCTCTTCGACGACACCATCGCCGCAAACATCGCCTACGGCGCGCGCTCCGGCGCCTCCGCTGCCGAGATCATCGCCGCGGCGCAGGCGGCACACGCGTGGGACTTCATCTCGCAGCTGCCGCTAGGGCTCGAGACGCCCGCCGGCGAGCGCGGCGTCAAGCTCTCGGGTGGACAGCGCCAGCGCATCGCGATCGCCCGCGCCTTCCTCAAGGACGCCCCCGTGCTGGTGCTGGACGAGGCCACCTCCGCACTCGACGCGGAGTCCGAGCGCCACGTGCAGGAAGCGCTCGCCACCCTCATGCGCGGCCGCACCACGCTCGTCATCGCGCACCGCCTGTCCACCGTCGAGAATGCCGACCGCATCGTCGTGCTGGAGCGCGGACGCATCGTCGAGATCGGCAAGCACGACGAATTGATCGCGCGCGACGGCCTTTACGCCAGGCTCTATCGGCTGAACCTGGAAGCGCCGCCACCGATCCCGGCTGACTGAGAACCGAGAGCGAGCGCCGGCTTCAGTCGCGGCGCAGTGCCGAGACGAGCGGCGCCCAGCTGTTTTCCCGGCGCACCTGCTCCCCCGCGCTGCGCGCGCGCTCGCAGTATCCCGCGTAATCGGCGAGCAGCCGTTGCGAGGCCTGCCAGAGCCCGGCGGGGTCAGCTTCGCCGACGACCGCCCCGGCGTCGAAGCGCGCGACGAGATTCGCCATCGAAGTCCCCGCAATAGTCACCACCGGGCAGCCGGCGCTCAGGGAGTCGAGCGTGATCGCGCTCATCTTGGATGCGTACTCCTCGCGCCGGTAGGGCTGCAGCGATATGCCTCCGGGAAAGAGGGCCGCGTACTCCTTCGGCATCAGCGGATCGGGCAGCAGTGTCAGGCCCGGGTAGGTGATGGCGCGCAGCCGCTCGACGTGCGCGCGGGTCGCAGCGTCATGGCGCCCGTAGTGATCGCCGCAGGTCTGCACGGTGATCGGCACGTCGGCGCGCACCGCTGCCAGATGGGCGACGAGATCGACGATCGCACCGAAACCCTTGTCGGCGCGCGCAGCGCCAGCATACAGCAGATGGCGGAAGGGACTCGGCTCCGCGGGGAACGCGCCGGCGTCGAGACCCGGCGGCAGGCTGAGCGTGG
>JAEUMW010000269.1 GCA_016791345.1 Betaproteobacteria bacterium
CGGAACAGCACGATCCGGTAGCGGTTGATCTCGGTGAAGCCGATGGGGCGCCACTGCGGCTGCTTCACTTCCGCCCAGGTGCCGTCGGGATGGCCGGTCGCATACAGCTTGTATGCGTAGTGCGTGCAATCGAGCGCTTCATAGCTCACGGTACGCGCGCCCTGCGGTGAGACAATCACGGAAGTGAAGCGGATCGCCCAGTCCTCGCCGACGCTGATGGATTCGGCATCGACGTAGAACGCGTTGCGCGAGGCGCCGCCCACTTCGAAGGGCAGCAAGCGGCTCTCCTCCGGAAACGGCGGCAGTTTGACCGGCACATCCTTGGGCGGCCCGCCGTCCTCGCTGCGCTTTTCGTCGTCGGGGTCCGGCACCCGCAACCAGCGGTCCTCGCCGCTCGTGCATCCGCCGAGCCCGAGCGCAGCCAGCAGGACGCAGACCGCCCGCATCCCCTTCATGGCGAGACGCATCGCACCCGGTGGTCCCGAAGATCGCGAATGGAACTACTTGCCTCGCGCGAGCATGGCCTCGACTTCGGCAAAGGTGCGCGCGACCTCGGTCGTCTGTATGACCACGCCGAGCTGCCGCGCGATCTGCGATGCCGAGAAAATGCCCCGAACCTTCTGATGCCCGTGCTGATCGAGGTCCACCACCACCGCGTGCTGCCGCCCCGCCGCCTTCAATGTCGCAACGATGTGACCGACCTTGGCGAGACGCACGTCCTCCATGTGCAGCACGTGCAGTTCTTCCTGCGGCGTCATGACATCGCGGACGAGCACATCGGATCGCCGCACGCCGCGGCTTTGCACGACCTGCATGGGACGCTCGCCCACGATGTCTGCGGCCGAGATCACGCCCTTGACGCGCCGCGCCTCGTCGATGACGAGCAGCAATCGCACGCCGCACTGCTTCATGTGGTCGTTGGCGGCGTCGATGGTCTCGTCCACGCGACCCGTCACTGCCGTCACCTGCCGCAGGTCCGTCATGCAGTCCAGCGCATGGCTGTCCAGCGTCACCCGGGCGGGCACGTCCTGACTCGGTTCATGGTAGGTGACATCGCGCTGCACCGCCGTGGCGTGCAGTGGAATGTATTCGCGCAGCATGCGTCCGATCCTCCTTGTGATATGGGGCGCCGCCGTGACGGGTGGCGCTCGCCTGCAGCCATCCTAGAAGGAGGAGGTCACTTGTTCAAGGGATATCCGCACGCCTCGACGCGCCACGGCCGGCGGTCGCGGCGGAAGAACCAGCTATCTCGCGCCGGCGCCCGTGCGCCGCCAGCGTGCCGAGCGCGTCGGGAGAAATCGTGCCAGCTCGGTCAGCGCCCGCTGATACACGTCGCGTTTGAACTCGATCACCGACTCCAGCGGCACCCAGTACTCGTGCCAGCGCCAGGCATCGAACTCCGGCTTGGCGCTCGCGCGCAGGGACACATCACAGTCGCGCCCGACCATCTTGAGCAGGAACCAGATCTGTTTCTGCCCGCGATAGCTGCCGCGCCACTCGCGCCGCACCCAGTGCTCGGGTACGTCGTAGCGCAGCCAATCCCGCGTCCGGCCGAGGATTCTGACGTGCTGCGGACACAATCCGACTTCCTCCCCCAGTTCCCGATACATCGCCTCTTCGGGCGTTTCACCCTGCTTGATGCCGCCTTGCGGAAACTGCCATGCGTGTTCGCGAACCCGCTTGCCCCAGAAAACCTCGTTCCGGTTGTTGCACAGGACGATGCCGACATTGGGTCTGTACCCATCCCGGTCAATCATGCCAACCACCTGTAATTTCGAGACTATTTTGGGCGATTGTGGCACAGTTCGCAGGCGAACAAAAGCGCCTCCCGGCGCCTCGACGGAGGCGTCGACCAGCGCTCGCCTCAGATGAAAAGGCGACGGGAATCGTGGGCATTGCGCTCCCTCAGACGCTCCACGAACCGGGAAAACTCCACGCCGTACTGCGCTTCCAGCTCGCCTGCCCGCCGCTCCAGCGTCCGCCAGCTCGGCCGCCCCTGCGCACGCACGAACCCGAGTGCGATGAGATTGCCGCGCGACTCATCGGCAAGTAGGAGCAGTCGCTCCGGGAATGCCCGCTCCAGAAGCCGCAGATGGTGCGGAAGACCCGGCTGGTCGGTAAACAGGTTGGTCACGAGCACGCCATTGTCGGCGAGCGCGCGCTCGCAATCCTCGTAGAAGACCGGCGTCGCGAGTTCCGGCGCGGCGGCGTCCGTTCCGTAGCCGTCCACGAACAGCACGTCCGCGGCGCCAGCGAGCCCCTGTACGAACGCCGAGCCGTCCCCGGTCTCGACCGCCAACCGCCCTGGCAGCCGGGGCAAGGCAAAGAACTGCCGTGCGGCGGCGATCACCTGCGGATTGATCTCGACCGCGGTGACTCGCGTGAGCGGCATGCGGGAGAGGACGAACTTCGCCAGCGAACCGCCGCCGAGACCGATCATCACGACGTGCAGCGGCATCGGGACGAACAGCAGAAAGGCGAGCATGCACCGGGTGTACGAGAGTTCGAGGTCGCTCGGGCGCGCGATCCGCATGGCGCTCTGGACCGTGTCGCTGCCCAGATGCAGATAGCGCACGCCGTCGTGCTCGCTCACCTCGACGCTCGCGTGCGCGGTAGCCTCTTTGTGGATGCGGAAGCGGGGATGTCTCGGCATGAAGCAGGCGAAGACGCCGCGAAGACCGCGACGTTTGGGGGGAACCTCCACTTAACTGGCTAGAATACGGGTTTTTGCCGGCGGGGAGTCCATGCGCGTCAGTCAGTACTTCATCTCGACCCTCAAGGAAGCACCGGCCGAGGCGGAACTGGTGAGCCATGCCCTGATGCTGCGCGCCGGGCTCATCCGCCGCCTCGGCAGTGGTCTCTACACATGGATGCCGCTCGGGCTGCGCGTGCTGCGCAAAGTCGAGGCCGTGGTGCGCGAGGAGATGGACCGCAGCAGCGCCATCGAACTGCTGATGCCGGCCGTGCAGCCCGCCGAGCTCTGGCAGGAGTCTGGCCGCTGGGCGGTGTTCGGCCCGCAGATGCTGAAGATCCGCGACCGGCACGAACGCGACTTCTGCTTCGGGCCGACGCACGAAGAAGTCATCACCGACATCGCGCGCCGTGAAATCCGCAGCTACCGCCAGCTGCCGCTCAACTTCTACCAGATCCAGACCAAGTTCCGCGACGAGATCCGCCCGCGCTTCGGCGTCATGCGCGCGCGCGAGTTCGTGATGAAGGACGCCTACTCCTTCCACATCGACAAGGCCAGTCTCGAGGAGACCTACCGGGTGATGTACGAGACCTATCGGCGCATCTTCACCCGGCTGGGGCTGCGCTTCCGCGAGGTGGCGGCCGACACCGGTGCGATCGGCGGCACCGGCTCGCACGAATTCCACGTGCTGGCGGACTCCGGTGAGGACGCGATCGCCTTCTCGCCCGACTCAGGCTATGCGGCGAACGTGGAGCTGGCCGAGGCCGTTGCACCGGGCACGCCGAGACCGTCGCCGGGCGCGCCGCTGCGCAAGGTAGCCACACCGGGACAGCGCACCATCGAAGAGGTGAGCGTCCACCTGGGTGTAGCGCCGGAGCGGATCGTAAAGAGCCTGCTGGTCATCACGGGCGACGGACAGGAATGCCTCTTGCTCATCCGCGGAGATCATTCCCTCAATGAAATCAAGGCCGGCAAAGTGCTCGACGGCGTCCGATTCGCCACTGAAGCCGAGATCCGCAGCCGCTTCGGCGCAGGGCCGGGGTCCATCGGCCCGGTCGCCACGGACATTCC
>JAEUMW010000270.1 GCA_016791345.1 Betaproteobacteria bacterium
TCGAGGATGTCGACGATCAGGAGATCGCCGGGCTCTGCCCCTTCGACGTGGAAGGGGCCGGACAGGACGTGCACGCCGGGCAGCGGCGCGTGCCGGATGTCATCGGCGGAGTCGTCGTTCCTGATCGCGCCGTCGAACCACTCGCGGCAATCCGCACGGAATACGTCGCCCGGCTTGACCCGTGCCGCCGCTGGGATGTCCGGGTGCCACCGATTGTGTCCGACGAGTTTCTGCTCCGTGAACTTCTTGCTGTTGTCCAGTGGAAAGATATTCTTGGGCATGGCGAAACCTCTCGCTCGTTGGACGCGTGCATGGCGCGTCGATGTCTCGGTTTCCTCTCCCTGCGAAATCGGTTGAAGCTGACAGCTGGTCCAGCCGCAGCACCGCGTCGTCGCGGCGCCCGCCGCCGACCGGTTACGGTCTCGGCAGGCGGGCGAGCGCGGGCGTCAACCGCGCAACCGGCGTTGATCTGCGCGCGCCGGTCGCCGGCAACGAGCTCACCACGTCGGGCTCGAAGCGGCTCTTGTCTGCGCGATCGATCGCGCCGAACACGGCCGCGCGCACACCCCGTCGCACCATCGGCACCGAGATCACACGGCGCGCCGACGCACCGCACTCGGCGCATGTCACTGACTGCGGCGCCGTGCCCATCGGCAGGTGCACCTCGAACACGCCATCCCGATCGCACTGGTATTCGTAGATCGCCACGGCACGCCTCCTTCGAACGGACTGCGCGGATGCGAGCACGGTGCTTTCGCGGCCGCTCGCTGCTGGTCAGGTTTGAATCGTAGAAGCCGCCTGCACGAGCCGAATCCCTTGCATGGGGGAATCCGCTTCACCCGACCGGATGAAGTCGTTTTCACCTGATCGGGTGAGTCGGAATCGACCCGATTCCGCCACCAAAGTGAAGGCGCGACTAGCCGCAGGACGCAGGGCGCAGAGGAGAACGCAGGCGTGACGGCGACCGTGGTCAGTCGCTGGCGGCGCAGATGCGCGCGTGCAGATGGACGAGTTCCACCTGTCCGTGCGTGTTGGTCTTCTGGAAAATCTGCTTGAGGTGGCTGCGCACGGTGTTCTCGGAGACGTGCAGTTTCCTCGCCGTCTCCGTCAGCGAATGGCCGCTGACGATCATGACGCCGACGCGGGCCTGCGCAGGACTCAGCCCGAACTGCCTGACGAATGAGCAGGTGCGCAGGTCGTGATCGAGTCCGGGATTGGGCGCGGTGATGAGGACGAGCGCGGTGAACTCGCCGGAAGCGGCATCGAAGACGTCGCCTGCCGGATGCAGCGACACCATCGATGGATGTCTGCTGCACGGCACCGACAGCATCACTGCGCGTGTCGCGTCGCCTGCGGGCTGCACCGTCCGGGCGGCGGCGACATCACGGATCGCCTGTCGCAGCGTGGCGCGGTCTGCCGGCAGCGCCGCCGTCACCACCCCCGCGTCGAGGCAGAGGCCGACACTTTCCAGGGCTTGCGCCGTGGCGCTGCGGTTGCCGTGCACGAGTTGCCCGTCGCGATCGACGAGCAGGCAGGGATGCGGATGGTGATCGATGACCCCTGTCAACACCCTGACGAGGTCGGCTGCCTCGCGCTGCCGCCAGCGATTGCCCAGCGCGAGCGACACGTGCGCGAGCACGGTCCTCAAGTTTGCCTTCTCGCGCTCGCCGAAAGCAGGCTGGTCCTGTCCGCGCAGCAGGTTTACGTAATGGATGAGCGGGCCGTGGCGGACGGCGACCCCCGCCACGCAATGCAGCAACCCCCTGGGTTCGAGCAGGGCCCGATAGAAGTCGGTCTTGACGAGGTCGCGATTACTCAACACCTCGTCGCCGGTGAGGACGCGGCCGGGCGTGTATTCGTCGCTCGACAGAAACCAGGGATTGCGCGGCGCGAATTCCGCGTAGGCGCTGCGAAAGCCAGGGCTCGCCGGCGTGTCGCAGAGGACCTCGCCATGACCCGATACAAAATGATGGCGCGAGAGCGTCGCCAGTCGCGCGTCCATGCGATCGCGCAGCAGCGCCAGCGCTTCCGTCATGTCGCCGCCCGCGTTGGACGAGGCGTGGATACGGTAAAGAAGCGGTTCCAGTTCCAACTCCCGGTACCAACTCCGGTTGTCCGTCACGATGCGCGGACCCCGTGTCGCGGTGATCTTTCGCGATCACCGAAGCGAGCCTTGCAGGATGGCAGGAGGCCGTGCAGCCATTCTTAGGCTATCGCGGGCAAAGTCAACCCCGGTGGCGGGGCCCGACCGGCCGCCGCAAGCAGCGGCCGGGAAACGTCAGAACAGCACGCGCGCGAGCAGCAGTCCGGTCGTTACCGCCACGATGGTCGCGATCAATCCCGGAATCATGAACGAGTGATTCAGGATGTACTTCCCGATCTTCGTGGTCCCCGACAGGTCGAAGTTGATCGCGGCGATCAGCGAGCCATAGGTCGGAATGAAGAAATAGCCGTTGACCGACGGAAACATCGCGATCAGGAACTGCGGCGGAATGCCCAGGGCAAGGCCGAGCGGCATGAGCGCACGCGTGGTTGCCGCCTGACTGTAGAGCAGCACCGAGGCGAAGAAGAGACCGAAGGCGAACGTCCACGGCGCGATTTCCGCCCAGTGCCCGATGGCTGGCACGATCACCTCCTTGTGAGCGGAGATGAAACTGTCGCCCAGCCAGGCGAGGCCGAAGATGCCGATGACCGCGACCACGCCGGCGCGCAGCGTGGGCGTCTTCGGCACCTCGTTCACGTCGATCCTGGTGAACATCAGCATGATCGCCGCCACCGCCATCATCACCACCTCGATCACGATCGGCATCGGGAGCGCAGCCTTGGCACCCGGAAGTGTTCTCAGCCCGGGAAAGAAACCGAATGCCACGACCAGCGCGACACCTGCGAGAAAGAGGAACGCCGACAGTTTCGCCGTCGGCTTGAGCTGCGCCTTTCCGGCAACCTTCGGTGGCGGCACCTCGCCGGCCTTGAGTCGCGCCTGGTATTCCGGATCGTTCTTGAGGTCCTTGCCGACGAACATCGAAACGATCGCCGCCGCGACCACGCCGGTGAGCGTTGCCGGCACGCAGATCATGAGGATCTGCGGCAGACCCCACGGCAGGCCCTTCTCGGCGAAGAGCCCGATCATCGCCGCCGTCGCCGCGGCGACGGGACTTGCCGTGATCGCCTGCTGTGAGGCGATCGTCGCCACCGCCATCGGCCGCTCGGGGCGGATGCCGCTCTGGTGCGCGGTCTCATAGATGACGGGCAGCAGCGGATACACGATGTGCCCGGTGCCGGCGACGAAGCAGAAGCTCCAGGTGGTGAGCGGCGCGACGACGGTGACGTATTTCGGGTTTGCGCGGATGATCCGCTCGGCCACGCTCACCAGGAAGTCGATGCCCCCCGCGGCATCCATGACCGAGGCAGCCATGATCACCGCCAGGATGATCAGCATCACGTCGATCGGCGGCGAGGTGGGCGTGACGCCGAAGCCGGCGATCAGCACCAGCAACCCCACTGCCCCCCACAGTCCGAGTCCGACACCGCTGTAGCGCGCGCCCATCCAGATGGCCGCGAGCACGACGATGAACTGCAGCGCAATTGTCAGAGTCATGATTACTCTCCTTGTTGTTCGCCTGCAGCCCTCCCTATTGTTCGAAAGTGGGATGGATCAGGTTGTCGAAGGAGAACACCTCGTCCCATTTCTCCTGCGTGAGGAGCTTGCGTTCCTTGACCACGATGTCGTGCAGGGACTTGCCGCTCTGGTAGCCCTCGCGCGCGATCTCGGCGCACTGCTTGTAGCCGAGCAGGGGCTTGAGCGCGGTGACGATGCCGAGCGAGTTGAGCACCATGTCGCGCGTGCGCTCCGCATTGGCCGTGATGCCCTCGATGCAATGGATGCGCAGGCTGTTGACCGCGTTCTCCATCGTGAAGATGGACGTGAAGAGCGCGAAAGTGATCACCGGCTCCATCACGTTCAGCTGCAGCTGGCCGGCGGACGCAGCGAGTGTGACAGTGAGGTCGAGACCGATGACGAGGAAGCCGGTCTGATTCACCACCTCCGGCATCACCGGATTCACCTTGCCCGGCATGATCGACGAGCCGGGCTGCATCTGCGGCAGGTTGATCTCGTTGAACCCGCAGCGCGGACCCGAGGCCAACATGCGGATGTCGTTGCAGATCTTGGTGAGTTTGACCGAGGTGCGCTTCAGCACGCCGGAGAGCAGCACATAGGCGCCGGTGTCGGACGTCGCCTCGACCAGGTCGCCCGCCAGAATGAACTGGATGTCGGTCAGCTCGGAAAGATAGCGCGTGGCGAGTTCCGGATAGCCGGGTGCGGCAGTCACTGAGGTGCCGATCGCAGTGGCGCCCAGATTGATCTCGCGCAGCAGCTGCCGGACCTCGGTGATGCGCTGGACCTCCTCGCCGATGGTCGTCCCCCAGCCGCGGAATTCCTGCCCGAGCGACATCGGCACCGCGTCCTGCAGGTGCGTGCGCCCCATCTTGAGCACGTTCTCGAACTCCTTGGCCTTTGCCAGAAAGGCGTCCTGCAGCCGGCGCAGCGCGTCCATATAGCTCGAAAGCCTGAGGATCAGCGCCAGCCGAAACGCCGTCGGGTACATGTCGTTCGTCGACTGTCCGAAGTTGACGTGGTCGTTCGGATTCACATGCTGATACTCGCCCTTCTTGTGGCCGAGCTTTTCCAGCGCGAGATTGGCGATCACCTCGTTGGCGTTCATGTTGGTCGAGGTGCCGGCACCGCCCTGGATGAAGTCGGTGACGAACTGGTCGAGCATCTCGCCCGCGATCAGGCGGTCGCACGCGCCGATGATGGCATTGGCCACCTTGGCGTCGAGCACGCCGAGATCGCGATTGGCCAGCGCTGCCGCCTTCTTGGCGTAACCGAATGCCTTGACGAAATACGGCTCTGCCGACATCGAAATGCCGGTGATGTGGAAATTCTCCTTGCCGCGCAGCGTCTGCACGCCGTAGTAGACATCGTCCGG
>JAEUMW010000271.1 GCA_016791345.1 Betaproteobacteria bacterium
CGGCGCGGACTGCTGCCTGCGGTGCGCCGGCTCATCGATTTCCTGGCGGAGCGCTTCGCGCGGATCGACGAGGAGTAGCAGGACACCTGCCGCACGTGGCGGCCGCAGTATCGGCGCAGCCAGCGGAGTTGAAGCGCCGCCCACTCATGCGCGTGTAGCCACGAAGCGCACGCAATCTCCGGACACTTCGCGCCAGGGTGCGTCGGCTGCGGCGTAGACGTCTTGTGCGCTGCGATGGATGCAGACTGCTTTGGAGCCGTCACCGAAACAGCGCAGCGATTTCGCCAGCTCGCGTGTTCCCGCGGGCGTGAGCCTCAATGTCGTGCGCGGCGGGGGCGGCTCGTTGTGCAGTTCCATCCGCGGTGCGAACTCTGCCGCAGACCAGAAGACGCGTCGCGATAACCGGTCGCGCATCTCGTCGTGCCGCCGAATGACCGGCCCGTCCTCGTCGCGCGGAAAGAGTGCGCGATACCGCTCCGCATCGAGCTGCAGATCGCATTGGCGTGCTTCGGCGATCATCCAGCGCAGCGCGTTGTTGGCCGGCGCGCTTTCGCACGGCGCATAGCCGCCGCCGACATCGGCGTGATTGCCGGGAAACCAGACTTCCTGCACGTCCTGCGGAACGCCTGGCGGCTCGTCCGTCGCATCGAGATCGAACGACGCCGGCGCGTACACCGCCGGGCGCTCGCCTGTGAGTCCACCCCAGGTCGTGTGCAGATAGAAGGATCGGCGTTCGTCGATGGCAAGCGCATGCCGGACATGCTCGACGATCGGGTTGTGCCGCACGTGCGGCAGGTTCGTCGGCCGAAAGTAGCCAACCGACTTGACCGTGTCCCAGATCCCCAGAAAGCGGATGTTGCACGGGCGCGACCATTTGCGACGGAACGCGTCGACGCGCGCGCGATACGCTTTGCGCTCCGCCGCCGCCAACCCCGTGTAGTGTTCCCGGCACCAGCCGAGCGCCGCATCGACCTGCGCGGCCGCGTCCTGGCGCAGGAGCCCGCAGCGATAGATGAGCCCGGCGAGCGCCCGCACGGTGAACGCGCCGCGACTGAAACCGAAAAGAAAGATCTCGTCCCCCGGCTGCCAGGCGTGGATAAGCGCGAGGTAGAGCTGCCGGATGTTGGCGGTCGTGCCGAGTCCGAAGCCGAGTTCCAGCGGCTGGCGCAATCGCCGCCACAGCAGCGCCTCGGGGTTCGAGTCCGCCAATTGCAGACGGTCGGAGAGCGCCAGCCCGCTCTGCAGCCGCCGCAGACTGACGTGGGTGCCGATGCCGGGATCGTAGATCGCGATCTGACCCGCATTCGCGGACAGGTCCAGCAGTTTGCAGAGCCGCAGCACGTTCGAGTCGTGGCGACCCACGGATTGTCCGGTTCCGTCCGAAAGCGCGATGATGCGCTTGGGCATGGCTGGCGCGGCAGAAGCCTTCGAGGTCGCCATTTTCACCCTGCGGCCGTCGCTGGCAAGAGCGGCGACAGCATCGGCGGGCGCGCAAGAATTCCGCGACTTTTGCCACGGATTGCAGTCAGAATGCGGTTCGCTCCGCCTGCCTCCCGCCCGCTCGTCCGATGTCCAAGGCTCCCGTTCCATTCATCGCCATCCGCGGCGCGCGCCAGAACAACCTCAAGAACCTCGACCTCGACCTGCCGCTCGACGAGCTCATCGTCGTCACCGGCGTGTCGGGCTCCGGCAAATCGTCGCTGGTCTTCGACACGCTTTACGCCGAAGGACAGCGGCGCTACGTCGAGACGTTCAGCCCCTACGCGCGGCAGTTCCTGGATCGGCAGGACCGTCCGCTGGTGGATCGCATCGACGGCATTCCGCCGGCGATCGCCATCGACCAGACCAACCCGGTGCGCACCTCGCGCTCGACGGTGGGGACGATGACCGAACTGAACGACCATCTGAAGCTGCTGTTCGCCCGCGCCGCGCAGCTCTTCTGCCGGCAATGCGGGCGGCCGGTGCGGCGCGATTCACCGGACACGATCTACGATGATCTCGCCGCCCGCGCCCGCTTGGCGGCAGACCCGCGGCTCACGGTGACTTTTTCCGTCGAGGTGCCCGCCAACTTCGGGCGCGAGGAAGTCCTGGAGCTTCTGCAGGCGCAGGGCTATACCCGCATCCATGCCCAGTCCGATGACGCCGTCGAGGCGGTACAGGATCGCTTCCGCCTGGGGTCCGTCGAACGCGCGCGCGTGATCGAGGCGCTGGAGGCGGCGCTGCGCATCGGGCGCGGGCGGGTGAACGTGCACCCCGAGCCCGATCTGCGTGACGGCGCAGCCGACATCACGCTCCCCGCTTCCCCGCTTTCCGCTCCGTGGCGTTATTCGACCGATCTTCACTGCGCCGACTGCGACATCCACTACCGCGATCCCACGCCGAGCCTCTTCTCGTTCAACTCGCCGCTGGGCGCGTGCGAAACCTGCCGCGGCTTCGGCCGCGTGATCGGCATCGACTTCGGTCTGGTCATTCCGGATGCATCGAAGAGCCTGCGCGACGGCGCCATCCGGCCGTGGCAGTCGCCGAGCTTTCGCGAGAGTCAGGACGATCTGGAGCGGCACGCGCGCCGTGCCGGGATCCCTCTCGATGTGCCCTGGCGCGATCTCGCGGAGGCCGCGCGCCGCTGGGTGCTGGAGGGCGAGGACGGCTGGGTGAGCTGGGAGCAGTCCTGGCCGGCCAGGTGGTACGGCGTGCGCCGCTTCTTCGCGTGGCTGGAGACCAAGAGCTACAAGATGCACATCCGGGTGCTGCTCTCGAAGTATCGCGCCTATACGCCGTGCACGGCGTGCGGCGGCGCGCGGCTCAAGCCCGAGGCGCTGCTGTGGCGACTCGGCACGGCCGCCGATGCCGACAGCGTGTTCGACCCGCAGCAGCGCTTTCACCCGGTCGGCATGCCGTGGTCGCCGCAGCAGCTCGCCGCGCTGCCCGGACTCACGCTGCACGACCTGATGCTGCTGCCGATCGAGCGCGCGGCGGCGTTCTTCGCGCGGCTCCATCTGCCCGCGCCGATCGACGAGGCGACCGACCTTCTGCTTGGCGAGATCCGAGCACGGCTCAGGTACGTGCGCGAAGTCGGTCTCGGCTATCTCACGCTCGATCGCCAGTCGCGCACGCTCTCCGGTGGCGAGGTGCAGCGCATCAAC
>JAEUMW010000272.1 GCA_016791345.1 Betaproteobacteria bacterium
AGGAGCCCGTTGTCGACGAAAACGCAGATCAGTTGATCGCCGATCGCGCGGTGGATGAGTGCCGCCGCCACCGACGAATCGACGCCGCCGGATAGCCCGAGCAGCACATGGTCATCGCCGACCTCGGAGCGGATGCGACCGATAGCCTCGTCGATGTAGCTCGGCATGGTCCAGTCATAGCCGAGACCGCAGATCTCGTGCACGAAGCGCCCGAGGATCGCCCTGCCCTGCAGGGTGTGCGTCACCTCGGGATGGAACTGCAGGCCGTAGAAGCCGCGGGATTCGTCCGCCATGCCGGCGATGGCGGTCGCCGCGTTGCCGGCGATCACCTTGAAACCGGATGGCAAGCCGGTAACCTTGTCGCCATGGCTCATCCAGACATCGAGCAAGCCGTGTCCGGCCTCGTTGACGCGATCCTGAATGTCCTTCAGCAGCCGTGAATGGCCGCGGGCGCGAACCTCCGCGTAGCCGAACTCGCGGACTGCGCCATTCTCGACTGCGCCACCGAGCTGGGCCGCCATGGTCTGCATGCCATAGCAGATGCCGAGCACCGGCACGCCGAGTTCGAACACGATGGGCGAGGCACGCGGCGTTCCGCCCTCCGTAACCGACGCCGGGCCGCCCGAAAGAATGATGCCGGCGGGTGCGAAGTCGCGAATGAACGCGTCGGACACATCGCAGGGATGCAGCTCGCAGTAGACGTTCTCCTCGCGCACCCGGCGCGCGATGAGCTGGGTGTACTGGGAACCGAAGTCGAGGATGAGAATGCGCTCGTGCATGCAACGGCCACCATAAGTGTCAGGCGCGGGAGCGCGGCGAACGGGCCTCGCTCCTTCGGCAGGCGTAGCCGCCCGCTTCACTCGATGCGGTAGTTCGGAGCTTCCTTGGTGATCTGCACGTCGTGCACGTGTGCTTCGCGCACGCCGGCCGCCGTGATCTCCACAAATTCCGCGCGCTGGTGGAATGCGTCCACGGTGGCGCAGCCGAGGTAGCCCATGCTCGAGCGCAGACCGCCAACGAGCTGGTGGATCACCGCAACCACCGAGCCCTTGTACGGCACGCGACCTTCGACGCCCTCGGGCACGAACTTGTCGGTGCTGTCCTGCAGGTCCTGGAAATAGCGGTCGCTCGATCCCTGCTGCATCGCCCCCAGCGATCCCATACCGCGATAGATCTTGTAGGAACGCCCCTGGAAAAGCTCGATCTCGCCGGGCGCTTCCTCCGTACCGGCGAACAGCCCGCCGAGCATGACGGTATGCGCTCCGGCCGCCAGTGCCTTCGCGATGTCTCCCGAGAAGCGGATGCCACCATCGGCGATGAGTGGAACACCGGTCCCCTCCAGCGCCTGGGCGACGTTCTGGATCGCCGTGATCTGTGGAATGCCGACGCCCGCCACGATGCGCGTGGTGCAGATGGAGCCGGGCCCGATGCCGACCTTGACGCCGTCGGCGCCGTTGTCGACCAGCGCACGTGCCGCCGCTGCCGTGGCGATGTTACCGCCGATCACCTGCAGCTGCGGGAAGCTCCGTTTCACTCTGCGGACGCGGTCGAGCACGCCCTGCGAGTGCCCGTGCGCCGTGTCCACGACGAGCACGTCGACGCCCGCTTCGGCGAGCGCTGCCGCACGCTCCTCGGTCCCCTCGCCGACGCCGATGGCGGCGCCGACCCGGAGCCGCCCGTGCTGATCCTTCGACGCCAGCGGATGTTCGCTCGACTTGAGGATGTCCTTCACCGTGATGAGCCCGCGCAGTTCGAAGTCGCCGTTGACGACGAGCACGCGTTCCAGCCGGTGACGGTGCATGAGCGCCATCGCCTCGTCGCGGTTCGCGCCCTCGCGCACTGTCACCAGGCGATCGCGCGGCGTCATGATGTTGCGCACCGGCTGGTCGAGATTGGTCTCGAACCGCAGATCGCGGTTGGTGACGATGCCGACGACGCGGCCGCCCTCGTCGATCACCGGAAGGCCGCTGATCTTGTGCTGCTGGGTGAGGTTGCGAACGTCGCGAACGGTCATGCCGGGGCGGACCGTGATCGGATCCTTCACCACCCCGCTCTCGAAGCGCTTGACCTTCGCGACCTCGGCCGCCTGCAGCTTAGCCGGCATGTTCTTGTGGACGATGCCGATGCCGCCTTCCTGCGCCAGGGCAATCGCCAGACGCGCTTCCGTCACCGTGTCCATCGCCGCGGACACGATCGGCAGATTCAGCGAGATGTCGCGGGTGAGATTGGAGACCAGACTGACGTCGCTGGGCAGGACCGTGGAATGGGCGGGGACGAGGGACACGTCATCGAACGTGAGCGCCCGCTGGATGAGTCGCATGATGGGTTCTGCACAAAGATCACATTATACGATCCGCCCCAAGTCGCGGTAAACGCGAGCGTCCGGCTCCCGTGTTCGCGCTCACGTGCAGCAGTGGCGTGTTACTTGCCTCGTGCTCGATCCAGCCCGAACCAGTGACCCCCATCGCACCGCCGGGCACCCCGCAGTCGCAAGTCCGGGGCTCCCATCGGCGGAAGGAGACCACCATGCGCACACACCTGCTCGCCCTTGCCGCCCTTCTCCTGCCGATCACGGCGGCCGCCCAGATCTACCAGTGGAAGGATGCCAACGGCAAGGTGCACTACTCGGATCAGCCGCCGCCGGCGACGGCCAAGCAGGAACGAACCTTCACGCCGCGCCTGCCGCCGGCAGCGACTGCGGCCGCCGCTTCCGCTGGTGCCGATGCTCCTCCCGCAGCGGACTCGGTCCAGGATCAGGAAGCCGCCTTCAAGCAGCGTCAGGTCGAACAGGAGGAAGCGCGCGCGCAGCAGGACAAGGAAAACGCGGCGGCCAACGAGCGCAAGCGCAACTGCGAAATGGCCAAGGGCAATCTACGCAACCTGGAGACGGGCGGCCGACAGGTGCGTTTCGATCCGCAGACCGGAGAGCGCGCTTACCTGTCCGATGCCGAAGTCTCCGACGCGATCAACGACGCGCGGCGTGCGGTGGACCAATGGTGTGCGCCGCAGACGGCGCAGCGATAGTCGCCAGCTGCCGGGGCGGTCAGCGACGGGTGCGCCCCCTGTCGACTGCCGCCGCCCGCTTTTCCGCCACGCGTCGGCGACGCGCGTCCCGTGCGTGCGCGACCAGGGGCCGGTAGATCTCCACGCGGTCGCGGTCGCGCAGCGGTGTTTCCAGCGGCGCGAGCCGGCCGAATATTCCAATGCTGGCAGCTTCGAGTTCGATCTCTGGGCATCGTTCGAGGATGCCGGAGCCGCGAATGGCATCCCCTATCCGTGCACCCTCCGGCAGCCGCAGGGACAGCACGATCTGCTCGCCCGGGCGCGCATAGGCCACTTCGACGTGGATGAAGCTGCTTTCCGCCTTCATCCGGGGTAGATCTGTTCGGCGCGACGGGTAAACGCATCGACGAACGTGTTGGCGATGTGGCTGAACACCGGGCCGACCAGCTTCTCCAGGACCTTGCTCGAAAACTCGTACTCCAGGCGGAAGTCGATCTTGCACGCCGCATCCCCCAGCGGCAGAAAGCGCCAGGTGCCGTGAAGGCGCCGGAACGGACCGCTCACCAGCCGGATGTCGATCACGTGCGGGCGATCGTTCGCGTTCTCGGTGCTGAAGCTCTGCTTGACGCCGTGATAGTTGATCTGGAGCGTGGCGCGTGTGGTCGTGCCGTCCCGGAAGTCGACGTGCGCCTTGCCGCACCACGGCAGGAACTCGGGGTAGCGCTCCGGCTGCTCCACGAGGTCGTACATCTGCGACGGCGTGAACGGCACGAGGACCGTTTTCTCGACTAGGGCCATGAGCCTCCGCTGGGTTTGCACGGCCCGTGGCTCGAGGCCTCGTGCAGTTGGTACACCGGCGCAATTCTATGCAACACTGCGGCGCCATGAGCATCGTACAAAACAAGAAAGCTTTTCACGACTACTTCATCGAGGACCGCTTCGAGGCCGGCATCGCGCTCGAAGGCTGGGAGGTCAAGGCGATTCGTGCGGGTCGCGCACAACTCAAGGAAGCGTACGTCGTGATCCGCAGCGAGGAGATCTACCTCATCGGCAGTCACATCACGCCGCTGCTCGCGGCATCGACGCACGTCGCGCCCGATGCCACGCGCACCCGCAAGCTCCTGCTGCGTGGCGAGGAGATCCGCCGCCTGATCGGCAAGGTGGAGCGCGCGGGATACACGCTGGTCCCGCTCGACCTGCACTACAGCCGTGGTCGCGTGAAACTGGCGATCGGGCTTGCCAAGGGCAAGAAACAGCACGACAAGCGTCAGGCGGAACGCGAACGCGAATGGCAGCGCGACAAGCAGCGACTCATGCGAAACAAGTGATCGCAGCGGCAGAAAGAGCCGCGCGTGGCGTGTCGAATACGTCCGGCACTCGGCAAAACGCGAAGCCCGCAGGCTTCGCTCGACAGACGGATGCCTGCGCGCGTCGCCGGGAACTACGCAGCAAGTTTTCGGACGGGGGCTTTCTGCCTGATTGGCACAAATCAGTCGACTGATGTTTTGTGCCTGTTGACGCTCGACAATCTGCTGAGTTCATGGGGTGGCCGATGGGACTCGAACCCACGACAACCGGAATCACAATTAGGAACGAAAGCTCACTACAGTCTATTGTATTTATTGGTGAAACATCTTTACGAAAAGCGGATTATTTCGAAGTATGTCGAAGAAAAAATCCTTAAGAATCACCGGGGCTGGTCTGGATTTTCCGTCGCAGATTCGACAAATTCCACGTCCCCGTGGTTTGCCCGATCCCCTCAGCCCCGTTGCTTGCAAAGACTCACTACCGCCTCCGTCCCTCGCTTATCCTTCCCCCGATCCGTCTTTCTGCTCGACCCGACGCGCCACCGGCTTCTTGACGCTCCGGCTAGCCAGTGCAATTTCCAGCGCCGTTTCGAGCCGAATGATCCGCTCAGTCAGGCCCTCGATCTTATCCTGCTGCGTCTTCATAGTCGCCGCCATGCGCTCCACCTGGTCGTTCATCCTGATGACCGTTGTGATGGCGTCCCACATCCTGTCTCCGACACCCATCAGGCGACCTTTCTCCGCGCTTCGAGCGCAGCAATTCGCTTGTTGGATGCCTCGACAAAGGCCAGGGCGTCCTCGATGGCGGCGCTCGCCTGTGCGGTAGTCTTAGCCATCTGTTCGATCATACCCTCCAGAATCTTCTCATCCTCGGAGGGGCGGAACGAATCAGCCGCTCGGCGCAGGAATTCCCCCATCGACAGACCGGCCGACTTTGCCCTTGCGGCGATCCGGTCTTTCTCCTCGGCGGTCACGAGGACCGGTATGCGTTCCGTTGCGGATCCCATTTTAATCTCCTTATGGTCATGTGCTGCACATGGCCATTATAGGCGAGGATGGAATTTGAGCAAGCGGTTTCCGATCGACCGCATCACCGCACGGAACTGCCCCTTTGTGAGTATCTCGGCCGATCGCGACCTACCGCCTCTACTCGGGGCTGCTCGCGCTACGGGCTGCGCAACCCCTCGTCGAGGGAGCGGATCACCGGGTAGAGCAGATAGGACATGACGGTGCGGTCGCCGAAGACGACTTCCGCGGTGAGCGTCATGCCGGGCAGGAAGCGAATGTCCGCCGGCACGCCTTCCAGCTTCTTGTCCTCCAGCGTCACACGCGCGAGGTAGAACGCCTCACGGCCGGCGTCCTGTTCTTCTGCCGCGCCTTGAGGCCGCACGAAGGAGTCCTCGCTCACCGTGCGCACGCGGCCCTTGATGACGCCATACTGCTGGAACGGAAACGCGTCGAGCTTGATGCGCGCCGGGTCGCCGACGCGCAGATAGCTGATGTAGCGCGCGTCGATCTGCACCTCGGCTTCCAGCGGTGCGTCGAGCGGGACCAAGGTTAGCAGCGGCTCCGCTTCCTTCAGCACTGACCCCACCGAGCGCTTGGCGAGCTCCTGCACCACCCCGTTGGCCGGCGCCGTCACCACCGTGAGCTCGGTCTTGCGCTCGGCCTTGAGCTGATCGGCCGCGGCATCGCGATCGCGCTTCACTACCACCAGCTCTTCCATCACCTTCTCGCGCCAGTCACGGGAGAAGGCAGCGCGGTCGGCCTCCAGCTTGGCGATCTCGCGCTGGAGCTGGCTCGAGGTGTTCAAGAGTTGCTCGAGATCGCGCTCAGTCTGCAGCCGATCACGCTGGGTTTCCAGCACCTTGAGCTTCGGCACGTAGTTACCCTCGCGCAAGGACTCGTGCATGCGCTGGATCTCGAGGTTCTTCTGCAGGCGCTCGCGCAGCACGGCCTCCTCGCGCTTGTTGCCGGCGATAGCGGTCTTGAGCCGCTTGATGTTCTCGTCGAGCGAGGTCGAGGCTCGCATGCCGCACGGTCAGCTGCGACAGGTCGGAGCTCGCAAACGTCGGGTCGAAGGTCGCGAGTCGTGCGCCCTTCTTGACGATCTGGCCGACCTGCACATCGATGCTGCGGATCATCGACGGCTCCAGCGGCTGCACGACGATGGTCGGGGTGGTGGTGATCAGCTTGCCGCGACTGACGGCAATGCGGTCGACTTTGGCGAACGACGCCCAGGTGGCCGCCGTGAGGATCAGGCCGACGAGCACGTAGAGCGTCGCGCGCGCCTGCCACGGCATCGGCTCTTTTTCGATCGCTTCGGCGTCGGACAGGAAGCCGCTGCGGTCGGCCGCGCTCAGGGGATCGTCTGCCATCTACAGATGCTTCGTCTGCTGCGTCCACAGACGCTGATAGATCGGACAGCGCCGCACGAGCTCCGCGTGCGTGCCGACGTCGGCGACGCGCCCCTGATCGAGGACGACGATGCGATCGCATTGCACCAGGGTGGTCAGCCGGTGCGAGATAATGAGGAGGCTCACATCGCTTTCGGCGGCCAACAAGTAAGCGAGGGGAGAATTGCCGCCACACTTTGGCCCGAGGCCGATGGAGATTCTGCGGAACAGTCACTCGCGACGACGCTGTTCCGGTTGCGCAAGTTGCTTCGGCACGACGTGATACGCCGACAAGAGGGAAAGCTCACCCTAGACGCGGACGTCTGCTGGGTCGATTGCCAGGAGTTGGACCGCGTGTTGAGTATGAACGACTCAGACATGCTGGACGAAGATGCTATGAACAGGCGCTCACGCTCTACCGCGCGCCGTTTCTGAGTCAAGAGGACGACGTGCCGTGGTCTCTCCCCCTGCGCGAGAACCTACATGTGAAGCTGGTCTCTCGTATCCTGGCTTGGGCTGGCCAGGCCGAAGAGAACACCCAGATGGAAACCGCCCTGTCCCTCTACCAACGTGGCCTGGAGACCGACGACCTCGTGGAAGACTTCTACCGCGGCTTGATGCGCAGCTACTCGAAACGCGAGGAATGGTCCGCAGCGATTAAGGTTTATCGGCGATGCCAAAAGGTCCTGTCCGCGAGGATGGGAGTCGAGCCCTCGTCGGCAACGAAGAGACTTTACATGTCGGTTCTGGAATCCAGCCAGACCGAAGATGCTAAATAGGCGGCACCCGTACTTAACGGACGGAGCAGTGGAGTACCTACACCCCGAAGTGCCGTAGCGCAAAGGACATAAGCCCTCGGGGGTGCCGGCTTACCTCCTGTTACGTTGCCGATTCATTGAGCTACAAGGGTCTGGGTGGTGACGTCTGTCGCAACGGCCACCTAAGACCCTGCCGATCAACCCCGCCTGCGCGGCGCGAGGGGCAGAGCCCAGGGAGCATTCCATCCGGCGAACCTCATCCCCGCGGGTGACGATGCGCAAGCCGGACGCTTTGCAGAAAGTCTCCATGACCTTCTTCACTACTGGATACGAGGCTTGCACTCGCACGAATCACCTGAGCGAGCTTGGCGCCGCTCAGCGTGAAGTGCAGGATTTTATTCGCGTGATAGAAGATGTCGCAGAGCAACTTCGGGTTGATCGGTTCCGCGACTTCGAAGGCGAAAGGTCTTGTCGTAGTGCCCGTAGAGGGCGCACCGCGTTGATGGTCTGCCAAGCGATCAGCATTGCCATCACCATCGTATTGCCGACCCTGGTGGCGAGCTTTAGCGCCAGCCGCCTGAGTTCAGGGTTGGCGTCATTGTTGGCGTTGACGAGATGCGGGAGAAAGCCCTCGCCGATCTTGCCGATCTGCGGGGCGACCTCGGTCAGCCAGATGGTGGTCTCAACCGCCTCGACCCGGCTAAAGAAGGGACGAATGCCGCTGAACTCATGGTGCCGCCAGTGCTGCAGCGCTGGGCGGTTTCCGGCGTGACCCGCCAGTCGCTCGGGTTCGGCAGGCTGCGCCACTGGTCTGCCTGCTGGCGGACTGCGTTAATGATGGCGGTGTAGTCGTAGCGCCGTTTGTCGGTGGAGAGACCCCTGCCCTCGTCGAAGGCGAACGACCCCTGGTCGGTCGCGCATTTTCGCTTCTTCGGTTTCGGGATGGGTTAATGAACTCGGCGCGGCGACGGCGCTTGAGGATCTGCTGGGTCGTTTGCCCTTGCGGGTCCAGCTCGCAATGGCGGGTCGGATAGCTGAACGGAGAGTTAAGAATCGGCCGGTCGAAGAATGGGTTACTCAGGCCGCAGTGCGTCTCAGGTGGTCTCGATCCTCGAGCGGCTTCGCGAGCGGGGCTGTCAGATTTTCTGTGTGTTGAGCCATACACTGCCCGCGAGGGCGGGAGGATTGTATGGCGAAGAACGACGCAGAAGGATTTCCCAAGGAACTGCTGGACCAGCTGCTGGCCGGGCGTGACCCGAAAACGGTGCTCGATTCCGGGGGTCTGCTCGGCGATTTGAAGAAGGCGCTGGCCGAGCGGATGCTCAACGCCGAGATGGACGTGCATCTGGCGAACGAGGCCGAAGCGGGGCTGCGCAACCATCGCAACGGCACCAGCGGCAAGACGGTGCTGACCCCGGAAGGCTCGCTCGAGCTGTCGATTCCGCGCGACCGGCACGGTCGCTTCGACCCGACGTTGATCGGCAAGTACCGCCGACGCTTTCCCGGTTTTGACGACAAAATCATCGCGCTCTACGCTCGGGGTATGAGTACCCGGGACATCCAGGCCCACGTGCGCGAGCTCTACGGCATTGAGATCTCGCCCGATCTGGTCTCGGCGGTGACCGACTCGGTGATCGACGAGGTGAGCGCCTGGCAGGCCCGCCCGCTCGAGGCGAGCTATGCCCTCGTGTTCTTCGATGCGCTGCGGGTGAAGATCCGCGACGAAGGTCTGGTGAAGAACAAGGCCGTGTATCTGGCGATCGGCATGCGGGCCTCCGGTCACAAGGAGGTCCTCGGGCTGTGGATCGAGCACAGCGAAGGGGCCAAGTTCTGGCTGCGCGTGATGAACGAGATTCGCGGCCGTGGCACCCAGGACATCCTGATCGCCGTGGTCGACGGCCTCAAGGGCTTCCCGGAGGGCTTCCCGGAGGCGATCAGCGCCGTGTTCCCAGACACCGTCGTACAGACCTGCATCGTGCACCTGATCCGCTATTCGATGCAGTTCGCCTCGTGGAAGGAGCGCAAGGCGATCGCGGCCGCGCTCAAGCCGGTATACCGCGCCGAGCACGCCGAGGCCGCAGCCGCTGAGCTTGAAACCTTCGACCAGGGACCGTGGGGTCGCAAATACCCCGCGATCGCACAGAGCTGGCGGCGCAACTGGGAGGCGGTCATTCCCTTTTTTGCGTTCCCCGCTGAAGTGCGCAAGATTATCTACACGACGAACGCGATCGAGTCGTTGAATGCCTCGGTGCGCAAGGCCGTGCGCAACAAGGGGCATTTCCCGAACGATCAGGCCGCTACCAAGTTGGTCTGGCTCGCGCTGCGCAACGTCGCACAGAAGTGGAAGAACCCACCGATCTCGTGGCATGCTGCCAAGGCACAACTGGCGATCCAGTTCGAACAACGATTCGTGTTGAGCGAGTAGTGATTCACCCACCGGCTCACACACAGAATTACTGACACTCCCTCGCGAGCCCGTTGACGCCCGCCCTGACGAGCGGCCGAAAATTTCTTGCACCACCTAAACGGCATAGCTGCCACCAGATTGCACAGCGCTATTCTAACGAGATAAGGCCGTGACTGAGAGCAAGCTGGACGAGCTTGCCAGGGGCAAGAATCGCCCATCGTCCCGCCGAGCACGATCGAAATCATAAGAAGCATCCAAGCCATTGGGGTTGCCCGGTCAAGGCAAGCTTAGGCCCACCCCGCGCTACCTTCGGGAGCCTTCGTTGCGATCACGCCCTCCGACCACGTCACCGCAACTCGTCCCAGCTCCCTCGTTGGCTGCGCAGCTGCGCGTCGATGTCCTGCTTGGACCGCGTGCCAGGCGTGCGTCCGTCCAGCAGTTCCCAGAGCCCGCGCTGCCCGATGAGGCGGGCATAGTCATCCTCGCTCACGATGACGTAGGCCGGCCGGTTATTCTTGGTGACGTGGACAGGACCCTCCTTGAGCAGCTCATCGAGAGCAGAAATGCCGCGCCGCTCGATCTCCTCGACTGAGATCGTGTTCATCTACCAATCCTCACTATGCTGGGCGCGGCCGATCTGTCTTGGGTGTAGTAGGTCTGGTCGGCAGCCGCTTGATTTCCGTTCCGGCTTCCTGCTCCGCCACGCGCACGTCGTATAGCGCCTGCAGGTTCATCCACAACTGCGGACTCGTCCCGAACCAGTGCGCGAGGCGAAGCGCGGTGTCGCCCGTGATCGCGCGCTTACCATTGATGATCTGGCTGATGCGGTTTGCCGGCACGCGAATCTGCCGCGACAGCTCGGTTGGGCTGATGCCGAGTTGCTCCAGCTCCTCGGCGAGAACTTCACCCGGGTGAATGGGGGTGCGGGCCATGGTCGTATTCCTTTCAGTGGTAGTCCACGGTCTCGACGTTCGATGGGCCATGCTCTCCTTCCGGCCACTCTTCAGCCCAGTCTCTTTCTGATCCACGCGGGGTCTCGGCGGCAATCGAGAACGGCATATACGAGAACCGTCTCTCCCTCCACCCGGTAGTAGATGGCGAAGGGGAATCGCCTCGACAGCAGGCGGTGGTACTTGTCGAAATGCACCGAATGCATGCCGGCCGTGATGATAAGAGAGTCGATGTCGGAATACAGCGAATCGAGAAAGTAGCTGCCGACGCCTTCGGCCTGCCGCTCGTAGAAACTGTAGCCCTCGATCAGATCGCGGCTCGCCGACCCGAGAATTCTGATCTTCACGAGACCTGCTTGTTGATATTCCGCTTCGCCTCTTCCCAATCCTCGAACTGATCCTCCCCACGCCCGTGCATCGCCTCCCGTTCAGCCAGAACGTCCCCGTGCCAGGCCGGCGAAGTGATGACGCCCGCCCTGTTGCACAGATCGTCCCAAAGGGATTCCATCGCCTGGAGTTTCTCTTCCACCGACATCTTTTCCAAAGGTAAAGGACTCGCCATGTGTGCTCTCCTTTCTGCAGGTCTGCGCCGGATGCTCGCGTAGCTTACGCCGGGACAAGTGGGGAAGAAATCTCCCGAGATCTTGGAGGGCCAAGCCCAAAGGCAGGCGCGGCCCCGGTGTTTCCGCGAACTCGTCACATTTGGTGATGAATTCGTGCCGGTACCAGCGCAGGAACTAGGCAGTCTCCATCTCGACCACGCGGTCGATCACTTCCGGCTACACGACGCAGCTATCCACGCAGATCTCCTTGCGTTTCCCGACTCTTTGGGACGGAGACCGCACGCTCCAGCGCTTCGAGCCCGTACTGCTTCTGCGTGGACCGCTCGACAGCCACGGCCAGCTTCGATGCATCGTCCACGTACAGCTTCGCTTCCTGCCGCGCCCGGCTGATTGCAACGTAGAAGCTCTCGCTGCCGAGGGTCTGCTCGTATTTGGTGTCGATGTGGACCAGTACCCGGTCGGTCGTCTTACCCTGGGCGGCATGGATGGTGGAGGCATAGGCGTGCTCCCAGTGCCGGTGAGCGCTGAGGTCCAAGGCCTCCGCATCTCGTGATCCGCGGACCATGGCGTGACGTTTTCCTTGGTCTACCGAAACCACCTCCACGACCTCCCCGTTGCGTCGAGCGAGATCCCGATCGTTCCGCGTCCAGCGCAGTCGGTCTCCGGCCGTGAGCGTGCGAGATTCCTCCCGGTACACCTCGACGTTGCTGGCTCGTCGCGGCTCCCAATCGATCATGTTCCCGTCGCGTGCGAGGGGGACGAGGCCTCTTGGGATGTCCACCGCATTCACTGTCAGGTACTCGCCAGACTCGATGCCGACCTTCGCATAGGATCGCCCAAAGCGGACGATGTCGCCGATTTCGTAGGACTTCGGCTGCGTCAGTTCAGCGCGCGTCAGGTCGCGCTGAACGAGAACGGTCGCCTTCCCTTCCGTCCCGTCGAGGATCCTCTGCGCCTTCAACCGCATGCGGATACGCTCGTTGATCTCGCGCCGGTCCTCGTTGACGCCGGTGACGATGAGGAACGCGACGGCCTCGGTCTGATCGACCGCAAGTCCATGTGCGTGAGCGGCTTCCCGGGCTGCCTCAGCCGACGCGACGGGCTTCACTCTTCCCTGCCCTCGCTTCGTCGTGGTGAGGGTCTCGCGTTCAGCGGTGACGGCTTGCGTGGTCGTGTATCGGCCGTCGTTCACGGGTAGTAGCACCCGCGTCTTCCTCGCCTCCCGGATGAGCTTGGGCAGATTCATGATCTCGGCGGGCAGCACAATCGGGCGCTTCACCACGCGGCGTTGGAGGTTCACGGCGTCACGGAGGTCGTGCGGACTCATCGAGATGGACTCGGTCGCCTCGTTCACTTCCTGTTCTCCCAGCGACTGCGCGGCCCACTCCGCAGTGGCGTGCTCGACACTGCGCAGCATGAGTCGCGTGAGGCACGAACCCGAGATGCTCTGCGCGCCGTAGACCCCATAGAGGCGCCGCAACTGCCCGATGTCCTGCAGTCCGAGGATGGTCGCCCCGCCGTGCTTGCGCGACATGGTCAGCAGTCCCCCGTCGGGCGTGAGGGCAGGCAGTTCCTGGAGGCTCGCGACCTCGTCCAGGACCACCCAGAAGCGGCGTTTCAAGTCCGGCGGAAGGCTCAGGATCGAGGCCGCGGCCTGATCGCACCAGAGGGAGAGCAGTGGCCGCAGGAAGGCATGCTGATCTCTGCGGGAGGTGAGGAAGAGCCACGCATCGCTCCCCTCGTCTTCGATAAAGCGGCGGACCGAGAACGGTTGGTTGAATAGGTCTGGATCGGGCAGATAGCCCCAAGCACGGATCTTCGTGCTGACCGTTGCGCGCACCCCGATCGCCATCTTCTCGGCCGCCGGATCGATCGCCGGTGCGGCTTCCGTGCCCTTCACCAGTGCGAAGAGCTCGCCCAGGGGTGCGATGGAGATCATGTGCCGGAAGGCGGCATTCGTCGCCTCGCCGCGCTCTGCCACACGCAGGGCGACGGCCTCGAAGAGGCCCCGCGGACCTTCGCGCCAGAATGGGTCATTCACCCGCTCGTTCTCGGGGATGATGGATGCGGCGAGACTCGCGTAGTCGTAGGCTTCGCGCACCTCGCCCCACAGCGTCCAGGATCGACTCCTCGCATCCAGGGGATTGAGCAGCACGTCCTGCCCGTGGCGGTAGTAGACCTGCACGTACTCGCCGCTGCCCTTCGGATCGGGTAGATCCGCGATCGGGCCACCGATGCCAAGGCCATTGCGGATATGGTGCAGCCACAGCCGGCGATCCAGCGACGTGGTGCCCTCAAAGAACTAGGCTGCCCCGAGCGCGCCGCCCAGAATCATCCCGATAGAAAGCCAGAGCACGACCGCATTCGCACCGAGCTTGAACCAGTTCGCGAGGATCTCCGAGTCGCGGATGGCGTCGGACCAGACCCGCGGCGTCTGCCTACTGGTTGCCATCCTGTTTCATCCGCTGGAGCTCGTCCCTGGCCTGCACCTGCGCCTTCGGAATCGTGCTGTGCTCGCGTGCGGCGGCGAGCGAGCGGAGGATGTTGCGGGTCTCCAGCACGGCTTCACACAGGCCCCAGTAAGCCGGTGGAAGGGGCTTCTCCATGGCCAGTTCCACGCTCTCCAGCAGCAGTCCGCGCTCGATCAGGAGGCGGTAGTAGTCGGCGTCGGGAACACCCTTCATTCGCGCGCGGCGGGTGATCTCGTCGGACACATCATCGGGAAGGCGGAGGGTCTTAATTCTCACGATAGCGGTCCGGTCATTGTCGTCTGGCGTATGCGCCGTTTTCGCCAGCATGCCCTGATTTCAAGCCCATCAGCCGTAGTACCCGTATGCGCCTGAGACGACGGGGTGTAGTCGCCTGATGTCTCTGGTATG
>JAEUMW010000273.1 GCA_016791345.1 Betaproteobacteria bacterium
GCTGCTGGCGCGCCGACACCGGTCGAGAGCGACAGGATCACCGAGCCTTCCGAAACCTTGTCACCGAGCTTTACCTTCACCTCCTGCACGATGCCGCCGATCGGCGAGGGCACGTCCATCGTCGCCTTGTCCGATTCCAGCGTGATGAGCGCCTGCTCCGCCTTCACCGAATCGCCCGGCTTGACGAAGATCTCGATCACCGGCACGTCCTTGAAATCGCCGATGTCCGGCACCTTGACCTCGGCCACGCCGCCGGGGGCGCTGGTCGGCGCAGGCGGTGCGGACACCTTGGGCGATTTCGCCGCCGACTCGGCAGCGCCTGCGG
The DNA here is from genome assembly GCA_016791345.1 of Betaproteobacteria bacterium. NCBI lineage: Bacteria > Pseudomonadati > Pseudomonadota > Betaproteobacteria > Betaproteobacteria bacterium. The sequence goes on from JAEUMW010000273.1 coordinate 326, forward strand.
CTTCGAGCGTAAGGATGAGACTGCCCTCGCTCACCTTGTCACCCACCGCCACTTTCACTTCCTTCACCACGCCGCCGGCCGGTGACGGCACTTCCATCGTCGCCTTGTCCGATTCCAGCGTGACGAGCGGATCCTCCGGCTTGATCGTGTCGCCCGGCTTCACCATCACTTCGATGATCGGGACATCCTTGAAATCGCCGATGTCCGGCACCTTCACTTCCGTTGTCGCAGCCATGTCTCCCCCGAAAATCTTGCGCTCCACGCCGCGGCACGCACCGCGGCGCACTTCGTTGTCAGCGTGACGATGCGCGCGCCAACGCGCCCTCAGACGGTGACCGGGTTGGGTTTCTCCGGATTGATGCCGTACTTCGCGATGGCCTCTTGCGCCTTCTGCGGCGGCAGCGTTCCCTCGTCCGCGAGCGCCTTCAGCGCCGCCACGGTCACGTAGTACCGGTTGACCTCGAAGAATTCGCGCAGCTTGACGCGGTAGTCGCTGCGGCCGAAGCCGTCGGTGCCGAGCACGCGGAAGCGCTTCGGCAGGAAGGCGCGCAGCTGGTCGGCGTACGCCCGCATGTAGTCGGTCGAGGCGATCACCGGGCCGTCACGGCCTTCCAGGCACTGCTCGACATAGCTCTTCCGCGGCGGCTCGGTCGGGTGCAGCATGTTCCAGCGGTCGGCGGCGATGCCGTCGCGGCGCAGCTCGTTGTAGCTCGTGCAGCTCCAGATGTCCGCGTTCACGCCCCAGTCGTTCTTGAGCAGTTCGGCCGCGGCGATCACTTCGCGCAGGATGGTGCCGGAGCCCATGAGCTGGACGCGCGGTCCCTTGCCCTTGTCGCCCTGCTGCAGGAGGTACATGCCCTTGATGATCCCTTCCTCGGCGCCTTCCGGCATGCCCGGGTGCGGGTAGTTCTCGTTCATCACGGTGAGGTAGTAGTAGACGTCCTCCTGCTCCTGATACATCCGGCGCAGGCCGTCGCGCACGATCACCACCACTTCGTAGGCGAAGGTCGGGTCGTAGGACACGCAGTTCGGAATGGTGGAGGCGAGGATGTGGCTGTGGCCGTCCTCGTGCTGCAGGCCTTCACCGTTCAGCGTGGTGCGCCCGGCGGTGCCGCCGACGAGGAAGCCGCGCGCGCGCATGTCGCCCGCCGCCCACGCGAGGTCGCCCACGCGCTGCAGCCCGAACATCGAGTAGTAGATGTAGACCGGGATCATCGGCACGTTGTTCGAGCTGTAGGAGGTGGCAGCCGCGATCCACGACGACATCGCGCCCGCTTCGTTGATGCCTTCCTGCAGCACCTGACCGGCCTTGTCCTCGCGGTAGTACATGAGCTGGTCGGCGTCCTGCGGCTTGTAGAGCTGTCCCACCTGAGAAAAGATGCCAAGCGCCCGGAACATGCCTTCCATGCCGAAGGTGCGCGACTCGTCGGGCACGATGGGGACGATGTGCTTGCCGATGTTCTTGTCCTTCACCAGCATGTTGAGCATCTGCACGAAGGCCATGGTGGTCGAGATCTCGCGCGCTTCGGTGCTCTTCAGGAGCCGCTCGAAGGTGGCGAGCGGCGGGATCTCCAGCGACGCGGACTTGCGGCGGCGCAACGGCAGATAGCCGCCGAGCTTGGCGCGGCGCTCGTGCAGATACTTCTTCTCCGCGCTGCCCTCGGGGAAGGTGTAGTACGGCATGTCGGCCATCTGCTCGTCGCTGATCGGGATGCTGAAACGGTCGCGGAACTGGCGGATCGAGTCCTGCGTCATCTTCTTCGCCTGGTGCGCGATCATCTGGCCTTCGCCCGATTCGCCCATGCCGAAGCCCTTCACGGTCTTGGCCAGGATCAGGGTCGGCTGTCCCTTGTGCTGCATCGCAGCCGCATACGCTGCATAGACCTTCTGCGGATCGTGGCCGCCGCGCTCGAGCGCCCAGATCTCGTCGTCGCTCATGTCCGCGACCATCGCCTTGAGTTCCGGATACTTGCCGAAGAAATGCTCGCGCACGTAGGCGCCGTTCTTCGACTTGAAGTCCTGATACTCGCCGTCGACGCACTCTTCCATGCGCTTGAGCAGGATGCCGTCCTTGTCCTTGGCCAGCAGCTTGTCCCAGCCGCTGCCCCAGACCACCTTGATCACATTCCAGCCGGCGCCGCGGAACACCGATTCGAGTTCCTGGATGATCTTGCCGTTGCCGCGCACCGGGCCGTCGAGGCGCTGCAGGTTGCAGTTGATGACGAAGATCAGGTTGTCCAGGTGTTCGCGGCCGGCGAGCGAGATCGAACCCAGGGATTCCGGCTCGTCGCATTCGCCGTCACCGAGGAATGCCCACACCTTGCGGCCTTCGGTGTGCGCGAGCCCGCGCCCCTGCAGATACTTGAGGAAGCGCGCCTGGTAAATCGCCATGAGCGGACCCAGGCCCATGGAGACGGTCGGAAACTGCCAGAAATCCGGCATGAGCCACGGGTGCGGATAGGACGACAGGCCCTGGCCGCCGGTCTCCTGACGGTAGTTGTCGAGCTGCTGCTCGGAGAGGCGACCGAGCAGGTAGGCGCGGGCGTAGATCCCCGGCGCCGAGTGCCCCTGGATGTAGAGGAGGTCGCCGCCGTGCGATTCGGTGGGCGCGTGGAAGAAGTGCTCGTAGCCGACGTCATAGAGGGTTGCCGCGGAGGCGAAGCTCGAGATGTGGCCGCCGAGCTCGGAGGATTTCTTGTTCGCCCGCAGGATGATGGCCACCGCGTTCCAGCGCAGGGCCGCGCGGATCGCCTCCTCCATCTTGGGATCGCCGGGCGCCTTCGCTTCCTTGTCCACGGGGATCGTGTTCACGTACGCGGTGGTCATGGAATAGGGCAGGTACGCGCCGCTGCGCCGCGCCTCGTCGACCAGCCGGTTGATGATGAAATGCGCGCGTTCGGGACCGCGATACTGCAGCACCGCCTTCAGCGAATCGATCCATTCCCGCGTTTCGGTCGGATCGACGTCCTGGCGAATGTCCATGAGATGTCACCTCCACGTTGAGTTGCAATCCCGCCCTCGGCGGGCGACGTTCCTTGTCGAGCGCGCGAACGGCGACCCGCCGGTCGCGTACCCGGTGATGTTCAGGCGCTGCAGACGCAGACGAGTCAACCGGCGTGCGGGCGCCTCAGAAAGCAATAAGGTCAGGGTGATCGACGCGCCAGGCGGTCGACTGGAAGGGTTGTCGAGCGGATAGCGGTCGGGGACGACGCAGAGCCGGCTGCCACGGGATGGCGCCGCGCAGCACGGGCGAGCCACCCGCAGGCGCGATGTCCCCGAGCGCGGTGCGCTTCACGCGGCTCGTCCTCAAGCTGCTCAATGCCTGCCTCCATCCCGTGCTGCTTTCTTGTCTTAGCTTGTTTTCAGTCCCCCGCTGCCGCAGAACCTGCTCCGGCGGGCGAACGCCACTGTCACGCCACAGGCGCGGGCGCGCGAAAAGGGCGAACAATGATAATTGTCAAAGATAGTCGTCCGCCACGGCAACTGCAAGCCAAATTGCACGCGAAATCGCGCGCGGATCATCGCCGATCGCGATGCCTCAGGCCGCCAGTTGTACGATGACCGTAGCACCCCCGAGGGCGCTTCGCGCGACGGTGACACGACCTGCGTATGCGGCTGCGATGTCGCGCACCATCGCGAGCCCGATGCCGTGACCGGGGACGCTCTCGTCGGCGCGTGCGCCGCGCTCGGCCAGGCGCTCGGCGAGGGCGGGATCGATTCCCGGACCGTCGTCCTCGACCACGAGCTCGAGCCCGGACTCCTGTCGCCGCGCGCTCAGCCGCACTTGCCCGCGACACCACTTGCAGGCGTTGTCGAGCAGATTGCCCAGCACCTCCATCAGGTCGCCCTCGGCGCCGAGAAAGTGCAGGTCCGGTGCGACGTCGAGCGCGATAGTCAGCGTCTTGTCGCGATGCAGTTTTTCCAGCGACGACTTCATCTTCTGTGCGACTTCGAGCACCGGCAGGCGCGTGCCGAGACCGGTCGCGCCGCGTGCGATGGCGCGCTGCAGCTGGTGACGGACGATGCGGTCCATCTGCCCCAACTGATCGTCGAGCTCGCGCGCGCTCGCGGCGTCCACGCGGCCTTCGCCGAGCACCCCGCGCATCACGGCGAGTGGTGTCTTCAGGCTGTGCGCGAGATCGCCGAGCGCGTTGCGCAGGCGCTTCTGCTGCGCCCGCTCGTGCGCGAGCAGCGCGTTGACGCTGCCGGTGAGACCCTGCAGCTCCGCCGGGTAGCGACCGACGATCCGCTCCCGGTCGCCCGCCTGCACGTGATCGATCTCGCGGCGCACTTGGCGCAGCGGCTTGAGCCCCCAGTGCAGCGCGACTGCCAGCACCGCAATCAGCAGCACCGCCATGCCGCCCAGCCATGCCGCGAGGCTCGCGCGGAAATGGTTGATCTCGTGCCGGAATTCACCGAGGTCTTCGGCCACGCTGAAGGTATAGGTGCGCGGCCTGCCTTCAATCAGCCAGCTCACGCCGTAGCTCTGGACGAAGTAGG
>JAEUMW010000274.1 GCA_016791345.1 Betaproteobacteria bacterium
TGGGCGAGCGACACGCCCAACGCACGGGCAATGCGTGAGAGCGTATCGAGACTGGTCGCGGTCTGACCGTTCTCGATCTTCGACAGCATGCCGCGACTGATGCCGACCTGCGCCGCGACATCGGCGATGGTCAGATGGTCCTTCTGCCGCAGCTCCCGGATCGTCCCGCCCAGATGGCGGTAGAGCGAGCGGTCGCTCCCCTCCGCGGTGACAGGCTCCGGCTCGGCAGGCGGCACGGGTGCGTTCATGGTGCCATTATTCTATTCCCGCGGACGGCCTTCTCAGCCAGAACTTGTAGGACTCCGCGAAGGTGTCCGGATGCTCGTGCTCGAACGCGTCCCAGTTCGCGAGCGACGCTGCGTCCGGATCGTCCGCAAAGCGTTCGCTGTAGCGGGCGCGCACCGTGGCGTCGTGCAGCTCGAAGCCGATGAATTCCCGACCGAGGCCGTGCACACTGACGCCTCGATGAGGGGCGCGGTGTATCGATGCTCCTGCACGTGGAAGAGCAGGTCACGACAACCGCTGGCACTGTAGAAGTCGACGCTCTGCTCAAGTGCCTGCCGCAGCCTTGCATCGCCGCAGGCGCGCAAGTCGGCGCGGAACTGCCGGATGCCGGCCAGCGTCGGCGGGTATCCGCGCTCGGCAATGATGCGCCGCGCCTCGACCACGGGCCAGCGCGCACGCTCGCTGTAGAGGCCGATCATCATCAGCCCGCCCGGCTTCACCAGGTCGGCGAGCACGCGCCAGCCCGCCATCGGGTCGCGCAGGTGATGCAGCACCCCGAAGCTCTCGACGAGATCGAACCCGGATTCGAGGCAGCCGAGGTCGAGGATATCGCCCTGCACGAACTGGATGTTGCGGATGCTCAAGCTGCGTGCCTGGCGCGCGCCGTAGGCGAGGCTGGCGCGGGAAAGATCCACTGCAGTCACGCGCGAGTTGGCATAACGGCAAGCGGTGAGCAGCGCGTGCTTGCCGGTGCCGCACCCCGCGACGAGGATCCGCGGCGCAGCGATCTCGACCGCCGCATCGAAGGCGGTGCCGGGAAAGAGCTGGCGGACCGCGCGACCGAACGGCAGTGGCTCAGGCAGCCCCGCTTTGCGCCAGCGCGGGTAGGGGTTCTCCTCGTATTGCGTGCGAACCTGCCGTGACACGCCATCCTCGATCGGCGCGAGCGACGGCAGCGCCGCGGCGAGAGCCGCCTCTTCGGCCGGCTCGGTCACCTGATGCGCAATGACGGACGCGATTCCCGCGAGCTGCGTCCGACCGCACAGCGTCTCGGCGACCGGCTCGCGTCCGAGCGGCCGGTAGCACGCAAGCATGGCCACCGCATCGGCCGACACCTGCCCCCTGCCATCTCCTGGGCGAGCGCTTCGACCGCCGGCGCCTCCGCCGCCGATTCGGCGTAGACGTACTCGACGAGGAAACACTGGTGCGCGAGCGCCGTAAGAAAGGCGCAAGACACCTCGCGCCGTAGCGCACCGTCGAAAAGCAGCGCCGCGCGCGCTCGAGTGAAGAAGCGCTCGAAGGCTGCATCGTAGACCACCGTGAGCGTCATCAGTCGCAAGAGCAGCGGATGATCGAACACCCCCAGCGCGACCCGCATTCTGCCGGCGAAATCGTCGCCCGCTTCGGTTAGCAGCGGCGCCAGCACGGCATTGACGCGCAGCGCGCTGACGATGGCGGGCACGAGATCGGCCGGATCGATCGCGGGCACGTCGAGCAGCGACGCGAGACTCGCTTCCAGCTCCGGTGTCGTCGCCTCGAACCGGGCGACGCGCAGACAGTCCGCGAGCATGGGGGCGGCCCGGCTGTTCCCGCCGCGGCGGAATGCCGCGAGAGCGACGGCAACCGCATCGGCCACGCGTCCGGTCAGCTTGAGCGCGAGAGCCAGATGCATTCGACATCGGCGTCCCCGGGACGCAACCGCAGCGCGGTCTCGAAAGCGCGGATGGCGACATCGAGTCTCCGCGCGCCAGCAGCACATTGCCGAGATTGTTGCGCGCATTGGCGAAACCCGGATCGAGCCGCAGCGCTTCGCGGCACGCTGCCTGCGCGTCCGCGAGGCGTCCGAGCTCCTTCAGGGAGACCGCCAGATTCAGCCAGACCGGGGCCGAGCGCAGCGCGCGGTCGACCACGGAGCGATGCAACGCCTCGGCCTCCTGGAGCCGCCCCGATCCCCGCAGCAAGTTGCCGAGATTGGTTGCGGCATCGGTGAAAGTCGGATCGAGTCGGATCGCCTCGCGATAGCGCGCTTCGGCTTCGACCTTCCGGCCTTGCGCGTCCAGGCAAAGCGCGATATTGAAGTGCGCCTGGGCGAAGCTCGGACGGATCTCGAGCAAACGGATCAGCTGCGCGATGGCGAGCTGGTAGTCCCGCTGTCGGAACGCAACCCCCGCGCGCAGCAGCAGCGCGTCGGGATTGCGGGGATCGGTGCGGAGCAGGCGATCGAGCCGGGCCGGGCAGCATCGAGACGCCCTGCGCGAAGACCCGCCGCCGCAATCGCGAGCGCAGTGGCGGCATCGGGTCCTGAGACGTGGGGCAGCGCGGCGGTAGCACCGTGACAGTGCTTGAACTTCCTGCCGCTGCCGCAGGGGCAGGGATCGTCGCGGCCGGGTTTCACCGGCCGAATCATGCCACGAGGAGCCGCTTCGGGCTGGAGGGATTAGCGCGATCCTGGCAGCAGGTTGATGGCGAGATAGATCACCTTGCCAATGAGTGGATGACAGACCGCGAGCGGACCATCAGCCGTTACTGGTCACAGGCAGCTTTCCGGCATCCAACCTGGCCACGTTCGCGACGGGTTGCCAGCAGGCCGTAGTGCCTGCACACCGCGGCGCCCGACGGCCTGACTTTGCGCGGCGTCGCCGCCCGGGTCGGCTGCATCCCTTAACCATCTGCTGCGAGCGCCAGCGGGGCCGGCTGCTTGGCTTCGACAGGTATTGCGCCATCGGCTTGCGCAGCTGCGACGCCACCCCCGTCGGCTGCGGCCCGTCCCACCGCAAGCTAACCGAGTACCAGCAGCGGAACAACCTTGCGCGCGTCACGGGCACGGTCAGCGTCGCGAACTGCCCAGCCGGAACGACGGGGCATTCACGCTCGTCGCGCGCGTGAGAGACGACAACGGCGAGATCAGACCGATCAAGTTCAACGAGACGTGGCAGCGCGGTGATGCGCAGGACCACACCTTCGATCCGACTACCCGATCGGCGACAACGTCGAGCTCATGAACGTGCGCGTGCGCGGCTTGACGTGCACGTGCGCCGCCGACGCGCAATGGACACGGCCGTCACAAGCCGCCGCCGCAATCGCGGCTGCCCCGTACGGGCGCGACTCCGAAGTTGACGGGCAACACGATGACCGGCGCCATGGCGACCCAGACCATGGCGACGTCGAACGCAGAACAGCTCGCAAAATTGACCGTTAGCGCTTCCACGGATAATATCTCGCTGAACGCAAGTTTTTCATAACAACTGACCGCGCGTCGCCCATGGACTACGCGTCGACCGATCCGACGGCTCTTGGCGCGCCGACGGCGTCGACTGCACCGAACCCGGTCACCGCGGCGGTGGAATGGGATGAGGCCAAGCAAACGTGTGTGCCACGCCCGGCCACCGGTCTCGGCCGGTTCGAAGACCCTCGGCGGCTGCTCGAAGACATTCGTGTCGATGACGACGACAGAATCGCGGTTCTCCTGCACAAGTTCGTCGGTGCCGCGCTCACCATCGAGTCGTCGCTTACCACACTCAATCTCGTTCGGCTCTATTGCAACGACGACTACCGCGCGCTCGCGCTCAAAGCTGCACATCTGGGAATCGACAGAGGTCACGACGCGGCGCTCGCCGAGTGGGGCGGTATCTTCGACGAGTTCATCGATCAGTTGCTCGTCGTCACGGCAAACTCCCTTGAGGATCCGGGCGCGATCATCGTAGGCACCGCGGCGACCGCCATACAGCTCTACGGCAACGATCCGCTCGCCAAGGCGGCGGCAGAACACAGGCAACTCAACGATTGGATACGCCGCGCTAGGAAGGACATCTGGGCCGGGATCACACCGCCGAAGCCACCCGAGTTGCCCGACGACGACCTGGCACAGGCAAAAGCGGCATTCGTCGTCGAGATCCTCACGCAGGTCTTTGGGATCATTTACGACCCGCCGTCGGTCTTTTTCGCAGCGCTGTCGATTCCGGACATCGTCGAGGCGTATCGCGCGTGGGACGCTGCCGAAGTCGCCGACGAGGACAAATTCGTCCCGGTGCTTCTGACGGCCGTTTGCGAGCCGGCGGTGCTGGGATACAACCTCGCGTTCCGTCATGGCCAGGCCGACGTGGACACGGTGTTTTCCGTCGCGTTGCGCCTCGGCGATTGGCTCCCCAGTCCGATCTAGCACATGGCTTCCGAAATCCGCCAGCTGTGGAGGGGCGAGCGACGTGTGATCTACGCAGTGGAGACGCAGGCGAAGATCGCCGGAAAGCGCGTGAAGAAAGTGAGCTACGTGTCGACGCTGCTCGACGGATGGAAGTGGAAGAAAGTATCGCCGCGCTTTGGCGAGCAGCTCGAGCGGCTGATGCAGGGGCGCCTCAAAGCCCTGAGCCCCTGGCTGCGATCGCTGATCGGCGCCGACATCAAAGCGCTGGAGAAGTCGATCCGCTCGGCACTGACCGGTGCTTTGCGTCACGTCAACGAGTACGCGCGCCGTCTCGTCGACGACCTGAAGGAGCACGAGTGGGCGCAATTGCGCAAGAAGGCGAGCTACATCGCGAAGTCGGTGAAGACCCGCATGGGCATCGAATTCCAAGTCAAAGGCCTGATCCATGAGATCGGTGGCATCCGCCGCATGTTCGATCCGAGCATGCTCACGGCCGAAGCGAAGGTCGAGCTCGACCGAATGCGCGACATCGTAAAGCAGGCGCCGGATTCCCATCGATGGAACCCCGAGATCTTCATGATCGACCGCGCGTACACGCGCGCGAAGACGGGCGGCGGCGAGGTGGGCGACAAGTTGTTCGTGGTGTTCCGCGATCCAAAGGACCCGAAAAAGGGAATGTGGATCCTCGGCACCGGAAACCAGAAGTCGGCGGGAAACGCGCACCATCTTCTGTCGCACAAGAGCGTCATCAACATCGATCCTGCCCTGCCCGACGAGGGAATCCCGAAGTACGGCGAGTACCTTGGACAAGGATCGATCGACGCAGAACGAATCTCGGAGCTGGGCGTTGAGATACCGGGCGTCGGGAAATTCAGCACGGCTCCCGGCCCAGGCGAAGGAAAGCTCAAGTTCAGTTGGAGAAACTGCGTGCGCATCGGAGTCGTGCCCCCCGACACGCCTCAAAAAGTTCTGGATCAGCTTCGCAATCTGGCGAACAAGGAGCCGAACTTTCGACTCCTGCTGTCGCCATTGCGAGATGCCGACGCTGCAAAGCTCGCCTCCGCCGTCGTCGACGCCGTGGAGTGAGTCGTCAGGTCCCCAAGAAAAGAAAGAGGTAGCCAGCCATGCAAAAAGCCGTCATCGCAAAACTCGACGAGAAGTTCCTCGAAACGACGACCGCGGACGCCGACCGTTTCGTCTATTGCAACTACGTGATGCCGCTGCTCGTCACGGCCGACGACGACGTGACGCCGATTCTCCCTGGGTACAAGCGCGGGCTCCTGAACGCATTTGCCTACAACGGCATCATCGACGGAGCAGCGCTCAAGAAAGCGCTGCCTGCGCTCGGTTTCGTCGAGCTCGTTGCGATCAATGGGCTCGCATTCGACAGCCCGCCGCGCCCGCCGGAACCGGGCGATGACGTCTATCGCAGGAGAAGTCGTTCGACGGCCGGCGCGCTCGAAGAGGCCGCCGTGCTGCTCAAGATGGTCGGCAATCCCGAGTCGACGAGCGACAAGGTTCTGGCCGAAGCGGTGCGCGTGAAGATCGAGCAAGCCCGCTCGTCGTTTCGTAACGAGTCCGAATATCGCGCGTTCTTGCCGCCGTCTCGGCCGCCGCCCACGGTCGACGAGATGATCCAATTCCTCATCGGGCTCGTGCAATCCGACATCGCGTACTTTTTTCTCGACCGTACTCGCATCCGGCCGAAGGGATTCCGCATAGGGGAGCATGTCTACGCCCTCAGTATCGCCGGCGGCGAAGAAGTCACGCTCGAGCAGAAGACATTCACCAAGCGTCAGACGACCTTCGAAGAGCAAAACGAGCTGGAAACCGAGTTCGACCTCGAGCTCTCGAGCACGTTGAGCACGGAGCTGCAGGAGGGCTTCGAGCGTCAGAAGGCGATTACCGATACTTGGAACTTCAACGTCGGAAAGGTCGGATCGTACTCGTCTCCGGTCATCAGCGACGTGGCTTACGGCAGCTTCAATACCAACCACAGCTTCGGGTACTCGAAGAATGTCACCGATGCCGATCAGGAAACGAGGCGACGCTCGACGAAGGACAGCCAGACCGCGTCGGCCAAGGTTGCTGCTAAGTACCGCACCGCGCACAAGATCACCTTCAGGGTTGCCGCCGAACGAGGCTTCGAGACTACGACGAGGCGCGTCATTCGCAATCCGAACGCTTTTTCACCGATCGCGCTGCACTACTTCAAGATCCTCCAGTTCGTCGAGATGCGGCACGAGCGCTACGGCTTACGCCTTGGATGGATGCCCAGCGTGAAGGATCCGGCGGCCGGATTCTTCAAACAGATCCTCGCGGGAAAAGCCCAAATCCTCAGCGACGCCGAGCTTTCCCTTCCGAAGAAACCCGAATTCAAGGCCTTTGGCCCTCAGGGCGTAACCACGACGCTCTTGGAAAAGTGGTTTGCATCGCCAATCACGGACGTCGGAACGGGAGACGGCGCCGGAAGCATCCGGACCGACGTCGACGTCGAGGTGGCATTCGATGAGGGCTGGGAGTGGGACGGCAGCGTCGCGGGGATCGACGTGATCAAGCTGGGCCCGCGTCCGATACAGAACTACGACGCCTATGTCGTGGGACTACCTTTGGTCGTCCCTAGCAGCATCGGTACCGGCTCAGGATCGGCGCTCCGTGTCGTCGTTCACGTCGGCGCGGGCGTCGAAAACCAGTTGCCGCATCGCCGAATGCAGTTTCAGATCAACGTCCGCTTCACAAAGCTCGTGCAGACGAACCTGCCGGCCAATACCGCGACGACGCAAGAGGTCGAGTATTCCACCGCACTGCGCGAGTGGGAGACGAAGTGCGAGGAGCTGCGCGCAGCAGCCCGCAAGGCCGCCGCCGATTGGGAGGCGGTCATGCTGCGCAACTTGAATCCCGTCGTGGAGATGGTGGGTCAGCTCATGAAGTCGCTGTTCCCGCCGAACGTTCGCGACGAGGCGTGGGAAATCGACCTGTGGCAAAAAATATTCGAGTTGGAGCGGGCGAGCTATGTCCCATATCCGGGTTGGTGGGCGGACAGCCCGCTGCGCGACCCAACACGCGACCCGTCGGATTTCATCAATGCGAGCTGGGCTCGCGTGTATCTACCAGTGCGCGTCGGCATGGAACGCCTCGCGCTGCGTTGGATCCACGGTCGCACGACGCGCGCCCTGGACGCAGCCACCGAGGCGAGATTCGACGCCATCGAAGCGGACTTGAAGCAATACCGCAAGGACCGATTCGGCGACGAAACGGAAATCATGGACCCGCAGGCGAACGGCGGTTTCCGGGAGAAATACGACACGATTGCGGTCTGGAACGACGTCATGCCGACCGATGGTACCCATCTCGAGGTCTTGCAGGCGTCGACGATGGCAGCGGACGAAATGACGCTAAAGGATGCGGAAGTCGCATCGCAGCTGCGGGAAGCTCTCGTGGAAAGCCAGAAGCAGGATGCGCGGCTCAAGAGTAAGGCGTTCGACAAAATGTCCGATCCGTCGTCGGTCGAAGTCAGAATTTCGACCGGAACGCCGGACGAGTACCAGTGATCGGGCGTCTGCATTGGAGCAGGTATCGTCCGGGACCCTACAGCTAGGCGCTACGCGCACCAGATCGTATAGTGCGATGGCCGCCGCCTGCAGCGGCCCAGCGAGCGCGCCTCGGCCCCGCCGGCATCGGCTCGGCCAGGTAGCTCTGGCCCATGTCTTCCACCGGCACGCCCCGGCGCGTAAGGAGCTTCATCAGACGGCTGGTGAGGGTCTGCAGCACATTCACCTCGACAAAGCTCGGCACGCTATCGCCGCGGCTCCGGTACACCCCTTCCAGCACGAGGCAGTGTGGTGGACGTTCAAGTTGGCCCGCCGAGCCGAAGCGCTGGATCATCGTGACGGCGCCGCGGTGGCCGTCCTAGGCTGAGCCCGGCGCGGTCCAGCAGGTGGCGCGTGACCACGCGCTGCACCACCTGCAGCACCGGGGTGACAAGCTCGGGCTGCGCGGCCAGCAACAGCCGCAGCGCGATCGGCAGCGACAAAACCCAACTGGCGCACGGGCACTGTGCGGAATGACATGGTCGACCAGGTGCGCCGCAGTCTGCGACATCCGGCGGGCGCCGCGTGAGGGGCAGAACCCCGGCGCCTGCAACTGAAGGCCAGCAGCTTGTCGTGACCGCATTCACCGCAGCGCCTCAGGTAACCGTGCGCCAGATGCCGCACTCCAGGAAGGCGTCGAACTCGTCCTTGAACCGGGGCAGTTCTGCGCCCGTGCTGGCTTCGGTGTGGGTGATGAAGCTGGCCGCGTGCTGCTGCACCAGACGGTACAGCGTGGTCTGCTCGGTGCGGTGGCGCTCGTAGTTGACCGGGGCGCCATCGCCCGATGGCTCGCACGATGGGCTCCCGAGGTGGTGAGCCCGCACGGTGTCAAGCCGCACGCCGCGCCTCAATCGCCCTGAGTCCCACTTACTGGTGTGTTACTGCAGCGGGGCCTCCTTCGGGGGCCTCCGCACGGATCCGACCGGCCGCTTGGAGGCAACGAGTTCAGAACCGCGGATGTCGCTGATGGGTCAATGCAGTCGCCCAGCAGAGGTGGGGTCGAACCCATCTGACAACCTCCGTCAGGTCGAATCGGGCCTACGACACCTCACTGCCCCTCCCACCCCGGAATCCAGTCCGTGCCTGCAAGCGGCACCCGCGCCATGGCCGCGGCTTCGACCGTCAGCGCGACGAGGTCCTCGCGCTCCAGGTGATGCACGTTCTGCTTGCCGCACGCGCGCGCGATGGTGGTGAGTTCCATGTTGAGCGTCTTCAGGTAGTTCCTGACGTGCTTCGCGCCGACGGCCGGCTCCAGCCGCTGCTCGAGAACCTCGTCCTGGGTG
>JAEUMW010000275.1 GCA_016791345.1 Betaproteobacteria bacterium
CAGTTCGCCCGCCATGGTCAGCACCTGCCCCATGCCCTGCCCCGCCGACACATAGGCCGCGCCTTCCGGTTGCGCGCCGGCATCCTTCCAGTAGCCCTTCTCCATCTGGTGCGTCCCCGACTCGTCGCCGCGCGAGACGAACTTGGCCCCGCTGCCGGCGATCTTCTTCATCGCCACGATCACGTCCTTGCTCCCGCGAACGCCGGCCGGGTCGGATTTCGGACCGACGATGATGAAGTCGTTGTACATCACGTCCTTGCGTGCCGATCCGAATCCCGCGGCCATGAACTTGTCCTCAAGGGGACGGGCGTGGACCAGCAGCACGTCGGCGTCGCAGTTCTCGCCCAGCTTGAGTGCGGCGCCGGTGCCGACCGCCACCACGCGTACCTTGGCACCGTATTTCGCCTCGAACTTGGGCAGGATCTGGCCGAGCAGTCCGGAGTTCTCGGTGCTCGTGGTCGTGGCGAGCCGGATGTCGTCGGCTGAGTGCACCGGCGCGGCGGCGATCGAGAGCGAGGCGAGTGCAAGAGTGAGCCAGCGGATCGGTGTGGTCATTGCGGTTCTCCTTGGGTGATTGCGGTAACGGCGATCAGAGCCTGAGCCAGCCGCGCTGGTGGAGCGCGTGGACCACAGCGCCGAAGACGAACGCGACACCCACGTTCCAGACAGTGAGTGCGGCGACGGTATAGAAGATGAAGCGCTCGCCGCGGGCGACGTCTTCCGGATCGAACGCGCCAACCGCGAGTTCGCTGCCGGCGAAGAACAGGATCACGCCGAGGATAGGCTTCGGGAACAGCATCATCAGCGTCTCGATAGAGGTGCTGAAGAGGAGCGCCAGCAGCAAGAGCAGCGTCCCGAGGATGATCGGCGCACCGCCCGAGCGCGCACCGAAGCGCACCTGTCCGGCCATGCCGCCGGCGCCGTGGCACATCGGGACGCCGCCGAAGGCAGGCGCGATCAGGTTCATGACGCCGGTCGAGATCGCGACCTTGCGCTCGGTGACGGGGCGATGCGGGAACAGCCGGTTGTTCTGCGTGGTCGTCGCGACCACTGCATTGCCCAGCGTGAGCGGCACCTGCGGCAGCGCGAGGAAGATCGTCCCGACCACGACGTCGTTCCAGCTCAAGCTGCCGAGCGTCCACGACGGCGCGCGAAACACGATTTCCATTCCGCGCAGTCGGCTCAGCAGTTCCGGCTCCCGCAGCCAGGTGACGAGCACACCGAGCGCGAGCAGCGCGAGCATCGCCGGTATCCGCTGGCTGCGATGCAGCAGCAGCGTGAGGACGACACCCGCCGCACCCAGCAGCCAACCGGTGGCGGCCATCTCGACGCCGTCGAGCATGAAGGAGAGCCCCAGCCCGAGCACGATGCCCTGCCCCACCGGTCGCCCCATGAGGCGGGCGACGCGGTTGGCGAGGCCGGTGAGGCCGAGCCCGATCCAGATGAGGCCGCTCGCCAGCCCCGCGGCATAGACGACGTTCGGGTTGGTGAGCGCCACACCCTGCGTTGCATAGGTGGTGGCCACCGCACCGATGGCCTTCATCGGCTGCACCGGGAATGGCGTGCGATAGAAGAGGCCGGAGGCGATCATCGCCACGCCGAACCCGAGGAGCATGCCGTAGGGGTCGACGCGAGCGAGCGTGATGTAGGCGACGAGAAACGGCACCAGGGTGCCGAGATCGCCGAAGGCGCCGGCGAACTCCATGACCCCGAAGCGCACGCCACCGCTGCCGATGGCTTCTGCGTCGATGCGCTCCGCACTGCGCGGCATGTCGACGGCGTCACGGCCGGTCACTGGAAGCCGTGGCGCGCCAAGATTGCACGCGCCTCCGCGCTCTCCAGGAACTCACGAAGAGATCGGTCTGGCGCTCACCCTGGAAGAGCGCGGGATACGGCAGCGCCTGGTCGTCCCGCACGCTGCCGGCGCCGAAGACGCGGATCGCGGCGCAAGGAAAGAGCGTGCTCGCCGGCAGCGGCATGCCCCGTGCGCCGACCCGCAACGCCCCTGCTGATTCGGTCATTCGACCCACCGCGATGCTGCGAAGAAGACGCAGCGAATCGCAGCATCATACAAACGCTACCGGATGCCAAAAATATGAATGGTCCTGCATAGGTGTCACGGCGCGGCGAACGCCGTATGAACGACCTTCCTACACCGCTTTCTCGACCGGCTTGTCCTTGAGCACCGCCCACTCATCGTCGGAGTAGAGTCGCGAGCGCGTGAGGAAACGCAGCCCTTCCGGCCCTTCCAGCGAGAACATCCCGCCGCGACCGGGGACCACGTCGATGATGAGATGCGTGTGCTGCCAGTACTCGAACTGCGACACGCTCATGTAGAACGGAGTGCCGCCGATCTCGCCTAGCTTCACG
>JAEUMW010000276.1 GCA_016791345.1 Betaproteobacteria bacterium
CGCGCAAGCGGCCAGCCGGCGGGAAGATCGCGGAAGTTGAGGGTGTCGAGATCCGCGCCGAAGCAGACCTCAGCCTCGCCCGGGCCGATGCAGAAGTCCACGGCATCGGGGACGGTCACGGTGGCGACGGTGTGGTACAGGTCGATGTCGCGCTGCGGCACCGGGTGATCGGGAAAGTGCGAAAGGTGCAGGCAGGCGTCGATGAACTCGGCTGCGCGCGCGGCATTCTCGTGCACGCTTGGCCTGCCGCACTCGACGGTGACGGCGGGGCAGAGTGCGGCGAACGCCGCCGATTGCACACCGCGCGGGCGCTCGAAGTGCACCAGCGTGCGGCTGAAGAGCCGGGCGAGATGCAGGAACGGCGGCGCTACCCGGTTGACGCAGGCATAGTGCGGATTGAGCCCGGTGTTGTTGTGGATGTCGATGCTCGCGAAGACGCTCCGCAGCCGCATCTCGTCGACGACAGCCGCCATCACCGCGTGCAGCGGATGGTCCGGCAACTCGCTGCCGGGCCAGACCCGGTTGTAATCCGGCTCGTCGTCGAGTCGCCGCAGGTCGAGGCGGGCGGCCGCGACGTTGCCGATGAAAAGCGACAGCGCGCGCGGCAGCGGCCTGGCGGAGTAGGTCCGCAGCACTTCCTGCATGGCCGCGAGCCCGGTGTTCTCGTTGCCGTGCAGGAGCACGGCAACGAAGAGCGGCTGCGGGCGCTGGCCGGGCAGATGGATCAGCGTCGGTCCGGTCAGGACCGTATGCAGGTCGGTGGGGGCGACAGTGAGCAGACCGTCCGGAACGCGGTCGAGAATCGCAAGCTGCGGTGCGACCCGGCGATCCATCACGCGTCTTTTCCCGGATTCACGCGGCCCATTCGTGGACCGGCAGCCCGCTGCACTGGCGCTCCAGATACGCCTGCGTGAGTGCTGCGAGGTCGCGCCCGTTGGCGGCGTAGCGGCGGCGCAGCCATGCCGCGCCCGTGCGTCCCGAGCCGACGCGCGCCGCGACGATGCCGAGGTAGTGCCCGATCTCTTCCGCCGCCAGCCCGAGGCCGGACAGCCCGTCGCGAGCGGCGGGCAGGAGTTCCTCCAGCAGCAGGCTGCGGGCGTCGGTCGTGCGCCCGTCGAGCCACTCGATCGGCGCGGCGAGTCCGCTGCGCGCCGCGCCGTAGAAGTTCGCGCGCGCCCGGTCGAACGGCAGGCGCGCCTCCGGCGCCACTTCGGCACTGGCAAGCGTGTGCACGAGGCCGAAACAGAGGGCGGCGTTGGCGATCATGTCGGGCACGCTCGGGCCTGCGGGAAGCACGCGATGCTCGATGCGGAAGTGCGGCGTGCCGGCGTCGTCGAAGCCGATCAACGGCCGGTTCCAGCGCCAGATCGTGCCGTTGTGCAGGCGCAGGTGGCCGATCGTGGCGGCGCCGTCGGGCAGGTCGATCGGCAGCAGGCAGGGATAGAGCGAGGCATTCTCGGCGAAGCATTCCAGGAGCGACTCGCGCACGTAGCTGCTGCCGAAGGTCACGCGCTCCGCAGGGCCCTGCGCCGGATGCTGCCGGCCGCCCAGCGAGACCGCCTGCTCGAACAGCGGGACGCGCGTCTCCTCCCACAGATCGCGACCGAAGAGGAGCGGCGAGTTGCCGCACGCCGCCACCAGCGGCGCCGACGCGAGGAGCGCGGCGTTGTAGTAGCGGGCGGCGCGGCTTGCCGGCACCTGCAGGTGCACCTGGAAAGACGTGGTCGCTGCCTCCAGCATGACGTCGTGGTGCCGCGTCGAGAGGTGCTCGCGGCCGGCGATGTCGATCGGGATCGCGCGGCCGCGGCGGGCGCGCATGACTTCGCGATTGAGCGCGTGATAGCGGTTGAGCGGGGACATGTTGGCGAGACACAGGTCGGCCTCGGTGATGGTCGGCAGGATGCCGATCATCACGAACTGCGCATCGAGATCGCGCGCCACCGCGAGACAGTCGCGCCAGGTGGCGGCGAGTTCGCCTTCGAGGCGCTCCAGCGCACCGGCGCCGAGCACCTGCGGCGTGCCGTTCAGCTCGACGTTGAACTTCGAGAGCTCCGGCACCACGAGCGCGCTGGCGAGCGCCGTCAGGAAGCGTTCGTTGAGCGGGGCCGGCGCGAAAGCGCGATCGGTGAGCCAGGCTTCCAGCTCGAAGCCCGCGACGTACGGCGCCTCGGCCAGGGCGCCCGCGCGCACCCATGTTTCCAGGAGCGCCGTCTCGCGGGCAACGTGCTCGCCGAAGCGCCGGAAATCTGCGGCATCGAATACGACCGCGTCGATTTCCCTGCCCATGGTCGCGGTGCTTGTGCTTGCGTGCGGTTGCCGCCCTAGGATTTTTCCGTCGGCGGTTCTCCCGACCCGGCGTCTGCCGCCGTCACCCAGGCGAGCGCGTCGTCGTAGCTGGCGAACACCTCGATCTCCGCATCGGTGAACAGGCTCTCGAGCCAGGCGATCCACGCCAGCCACTGGTTGTCCGTCACCACCGCGACGCGCCCGAACTCGCGCGCGTGGGTGCGCGTGAACTTGAGTTCTTCCCACGCCACGTCGAGCGTGTAGCCCAGCATGTCGCGCAGGTCGATGAGCAGGTTCGCGCTGCCCTGCAGCCTGATCTGGTAGATGGCGTGCTCTTCGAGCTCCTTCATGTCGGCCAGCGTGAACTCGCCGAGCACTGCCACGTTCGTGTATTCGTCTGCAATCTGGATCGAGATCATCGGGGACTCCCGGCATCGTTCGCCGATTATAGGACACCGGCGCGTCAGTCCGCCGCCAGCGGTGCGCGAGGCGCGGCAAGAGTGGCGACGATGCCGCTCGCGATGATGATGGCGATCGCAAGCCAGCTCTCCAGGCCCAGGCTGTCGTCGCCGACCAGCACGCCCAGCAGACTCGCGAACACGACCGTGCTGTAGGCGAGGCTGCCGACCACGATCGTCTGTCCTTCCTGATAGGCGCGCGTCATCGCGAGCTGGGCGAGCGTCGCGCTCGTGCCGAGCCCGGCGATGATGGCGGCCCCCTCCCAGGTCACCGGGTGGAAGGTGTTGGCGAGCATCCACGCGGCGGCCCCAACTGTCGAGATCAGCGTGAAGTAGAAGACGACGCGCCAGTCCGGCTCGCCGGCCTGGCCCAGCTGTTTCACGTTCAGGTAGGCGACGCTCGCCAGAAAACCCGAGGCCAGACCGAACGCAGCCGGGACGATCTCGTCCGAGGCGAACGAAGGCCGCAGCAGCAGACCCACGCCGACGAAGCCAACAACCACCGCGACGAGCAGCCAGCGCGACACGTGTTCCTTGAGCACCCAGGTGGCGAGCACGGCGAGAAACAGAGGGGAGGTGTAGTTGAGGGTTACCGCGGTGGCGAGCGGCAGGCCGCCGATGGCGTAGAAGTAGAGCAG
>JAEUMW010000277.1 GCA_016791345.1 Betaproteobacteria bacterium
GATCGCCCTTGCCGAGACGGACCCGAAGCTCACCATCGCGCTGATCTCGAAGGTCTATCCCATGCGCAGTCACACCTGCGCAGCCGAAGGCGGGGCGGCCGGCGTGATCAAGCCCGACGACAGCCTCGATCTGCATTTCAACGACACGGTCGGCGGCGGCGACTGGCTGTGCGACCAGGATGCGGTCGAGTACTTCATCAACGAGGCGCCCAAGGAACTTATCCAGCTCGAACACTGGGGCTGTCCCTGGAGCCGCGAGCCGGACGGCTCGGTGGCGGTGCGGCCCTTCGGCGGGATGAAGATCAAGCGCACCTGGTTCGCCGCCGACAAGTCCGGCTTCCACATCCTGCACACGCTGTTCCAGACCTCTCTGCAGTTCCCCTCGATCCAGCGCTTCGACGAATATCTCGCCACCGATCTCCTGGTGGACGAGGGGCGCTGTCACGGCCTTACCGCGATCGAGATGCGCAGCGGCCAGATGCGGCAGTTCCAGGCGAAGGCGGTGCTCATCTGTGCCGGCGGCGCCGGGCGCATCTTCCCGTTCACCACCAACGGCGCGATCAAGACCGGCGACGGCATGGCGCTCGCCTACCGCGCAGGGGTCGCGCTCAAGGACATGGAGTTCGTGCAGTACCACCCGACGGGGTTGCCGAACACCGGCATCCTGCTCACGGAGGGGTGTCGCGGGGAAGGGGGCATCCTCGTCAACAAGAACGGCTATCGCTACCTTCAGGACTATGGCATGGGGCCGGAGACACCGGTCGGCAAACCGGTGCTGAAGACGATGGAGCTGGGGCCGCGCGATCGCCTGAGCCAGGCGTTCTGGCACGAGCAGCAGAAGGGGAACACGGTGAGCACGCCGTGGGGCGACTGTGTGCTGCTCGACATGCGCCACCTCGGCGAAAAGAAGATCAACGAACGCCTGCCGTTCGTGCGCGATCTCTCGATCAGCTATCTCGGCGTCGATCCGGTGAGCGACCCGGTGCCGATCCGCCCGGTCGTCCACTACATGATGGGCGGCATCCACACCGACATCGATGCCGCGACGTCGCTGCCGGGGCTCTTCGCCGCCGGTGAATGCGCGTGCGTCAGCATCAACGGTGCAAATCGGCTGGGATCGAACTCGCTGACGGAGCTTCTGGTGTTCGGGCGCCGTGCGGCGCTCTCCGCGATCGCCTACATCAAGTCCGGCGCCGCGGCAGCGAAGGAAGCCGCGCTCGCGGCGAAGGCCAACGAGGCGCAGGGTCGTATCCGCGCGCTCTTCCAGAAGTCGAACGGCACCGAGTCGATTTCCGGTCTGCGCCGGGAGATGAACAGCACCATGGAAGCCGGTGCCGGCATCTACCGCACGCACGAAGGACTCGCGGAAACCTGCGAGAAGATGTCGGAGCTGCGCGGCCGCTACGCCGGCATCGAGTTGCACGACAAGACCAATGTCTACAACACCGACCTGCTGTCGGCGCTGGAACTCGGCGCGATGCTCGACTGCGCAGAGGCCGTCGCGCTCGGCGCGCTGAAGCGCACCGAATCGCGCGGCGCACACCAGCGGCTCGATTTCACGGCTCGCGACGACACCAACTTCCTGCGCCACACGCTCGCTTATTACGATCCAAAGGAGCCGCCCCGCATCGATTATCTCGATGTCGTGATCACCAAGTCGAAACCCGGTGTGCGCGATTACTCTGGAGGCAAGAAATGAGTGAGACTCAGCGAGAGCGTGAACGCCAAGTCCGGTTGGAGGTGCTGCGCTACAACCCGGAGACGGACAGCGAGCCGCACTTCAAGACCTATACCGTGCCGTGCCTGAACGAGTGGGTGGTGCTCGACGCACTCAACTACGTCAAGGACAACCTCGATCCCACCGTCGCCTATCGCTGGTCCTGCCACATGGCGGTCTGTGGCAGCTGCGGCATGATGATCAACGGCGAGCCGAAGCTCGCGTGCAAGGCGTTCATCCGCGAGTACACCGACGACATCCGCGTCGAACCGCTCGTGCATTTCCCCATCGAGCGCGATCTGGTGACGGTGATCGACGACTTCATCGAGAAGTTGACGCGGGTCAAGCCCTTCATCATCCCCAAGGAGCAGAAGCCGGTCAGCGCGGGGGAGTACAAGCAGACCCCGGCCGAGCTCAAGACTTTCAAGCAGTACACGCTGTGCATCAACTGCATGCTCTGTTACGCGGCCTGTCCCGAGTACGGTCTGGTGCCGGAGTTCGTGGGGCCGGCGGCGATCGCGCTGGCGCACCGCTACAACCAGGATTCGCGCGACGGCGGGCGCGATGAGCGGCAGGAGGTGCTCGCCGCGCACGAGGGCGTGTGGGAGTGCTCCTTCGTCGGCGCCTGCTCCGAGGTCTGTCCGAAGCACGTCGATCCGGCGAGCGCGTTGCAGCAGGTGAAGGTCGCGAGCACCGTCGACTGGTACAAGGAACATCTGATGCCGTGGGTGAAGAAATGAGCCGCAAACCGTATGTCCGTGAAGTGCCCAAGACCACTTGGTATTTTCGGCAGGCGCGCTACATGCGCTACATGGCGCGCGAGGTCACCTGCATCTTCATCGGTGCCTACACGCTGCTCCTGGTGGTGGCGCTGAAGCACCTGTCGGAGGGGCAGGCCTCGTACGAAGCGTTTCTGGAAGGGCTGCGCAACCCGGTGTGCATCCTCTTCCACCTGGTTGCACTCGCTTTCGCGCTCTACCACACGTTCACCTGGTTCAACGTCACCCCGCAGGCGATGCCGATCCAGCACGGCGAGGAGTTCGTTCCCGGCAGCATCGTCCTCGGGGTGCACTATGGCGGATGGATAGTGCTGTCGCTGGCGGTGCTGTTTCTCGCGGGAGTGTTCTGATCATGGCCAAGTCGAACAAACCGATCGTCTGGGGGCTGTTCGCCGGTGGCGGTCAGGTGACGGCGTTCATCACGCCGGTGCTGATCGTCCTCACCCTGCTCGCTGCCCTCGGTCACGTGCCGCAGATGCTGACCTACGACAAGCTGCACGCCTTCGCGGCGCACTGGTTCGGGAAGCTCTGCCTCTTCGGCGTGATCTTCCTCTCGCTCTGGCACGCGGCGCACCGGCTGCGCGTCACCATGCATGACTTCGGCGTGCGCGCCGACACCCTGGTGGCGATCGTGGTGTACCTGATCGCCGCATTGGGCACGATCGCGACAATCGTCTATCTGTTGCGCATCTGAGAAGCGTTGCCGCCGTTCGCGACGAATCCGCGCATACGGCGGGCGCCGTGGACGGCGACAGGCGATTGAATCCTGCTTGTCGGCTGGCCGGCCGGTTGGCGGAAAGGCGGACTGTTGCGCATGCCTGCCGGCTGGGTGAGGTTGCGTGCTGGCTCCGGTTTTGACGATGGGACCGTTCGAGTGAGAACCATGCCGGGAAAGAGACGAGTCATGCCCACACCCTTCGAATTCGCGCCGGAAGCAATCGCCAGCAGAGGCGACGCGGGAACTGCGCCCGCCCACCACCCTCTGGACGATCGAGCCGTCTTGCGGGAAGCACTCGGGGAGGACGGTTCGCACGAGCACACGGCTGCGCCATCCGAGGCGTTGCGACTGTCGCAAACGGTGCCGCTGCCCGCCTACCTGGCCGATACCTACTGGTGGGCTTATCTGCATCCGGCGGGCGTGCGCGTCTTCGAGCGGCAATGGCTCGTCAACCTCATCCTCTGGGGGAATTTTGCACGGTTGCGCGACGGTGCCCTGCAGGAGATCGGCGGGCGCATCGACGGCCGCGTGCTGCAGATTGCCTGCGTCTACGGCAATTTCACCGAGCACATGGCGCAGCGGCTCGGACCGGTCGGCCGGATCGACGTCGTCGACGTGGCGCCGGTGCAGCTGCGAAACCTGAGCGCGAAGCTGCGCGGTGATCCCCGTGTTTCGCTGCACCACCAGGATTCGACCGATCTCGCCTTCGCCGACGAGAGCTACGACCATGTCGTCGTCTTCTTCCTGCTGCACGAACAGCCGGAGCGCGCCCGTGCCCGCACGGTCGCCCAGGCGCTGCGCGTGGTGCGGCCGGGTGGCAAGGTGATCTTCGTCGACTACCATCGGCCGGCGCCCGCCAATCCGTTTCGCTACGTGATGGTGCCCATCCTGAAGACGCTCGAACCCTTCGCCATGGATCTCTGGCGGAAGGAAGTGACCGATTGGCTCCCCGCCGACGTGCGTCCGTCCTCGGTGGAGAAGGAGACGTACTTCGGCGGCCTTTACCAGAAGGTCGTCATCACGGTCTGACCCAAGCCGGCTAGCGCAAATTGCCCGTGTGCCCGAGCGAGTATCTGCCGGGCTGCGGCCATACCGTGAGTCCGTGCGGCTCCTTGCCCACGCGAATAATCGTCACCTCGCCAGTACGCGTGTCGAAGGCATAGACCGATCGGTCGAACCGGCCCGAGAGCCAGAGATAGTGGCCGTCTGCGGTGACGTTGCCCATGTCCGGGCTGCCACCACCCGGGACCGGCCAGGTCGCCTCCACGCGGCGCGTGGCAAAGTCGATCACCGACACACTGCCGGGACCGCGCGGCGGTCCGTTCACCTTGTTCGAGCCGCGATTCGCAACGTAGAGCCTGGTCCCGTCGCGCGAAGGATAGAGCCCGTGCGCGCCGACACCCGTCGGGATGAAGTCGATCTGCCTGAAGTGCTCGCCGTCGACCACGTGAACGCCATCGGCCATCATGTCCGCAACGAAGAAGAGCTTTCCATCCGGCGAGACGCGGATGTCCTGCGGCATGCCGTTCCATGACGTGCAGATCGTCTGCTCCTTGCCGTCCGGACCGCGCACGACCTCGGTCGGTAATCCCGGCTTGATCAGCTGCAGGTACCCGACCACGGTCCGGTTCACGAGATCGATCTTGACGACGCGGCCGGCGTACTCGCAGGTGAAGATCGCGTAGCGTCCGTCGATGGAGAAGTCGCCGTGATTGATGCCCGGACAGTCGGGGGTCTCGATCGACGTCTGCAATTCCATCGTCCTGGGGTCGCGCAGGTCGAGACGCCGGTGCGCTTCGGCGACGACGATCGCAGAGCGCCCGTCGGGCGTGAAGTAGAGGTTGTACGGATCGTCCACGGTGACCGGCGTACCGGGTTTGCCGGTCAGCGGATTGATCGGGGTGAGACTGCCGTGGTCGCTCCCCTCGGCATTGTTAGCGACCCACAGCGTCTTCAGATCCCACGACGGGACGACGTGCTGCGGATTGACGCCGACGCGGTAGCGGTCGACGACCTTGAAAGTGGCGGGATCGATGACGAAGACGTCGCCGGTGATGCGATCGGGCACGTAGACGCGGGACAGCGCTCCTGCGACTGCAGGGCTCAGCCTGTTCGCCGCCGCCTCGCTGTAGAGATTCGCCGGATCCTTGACCGGCGGCATGCCGGGCATCGGCGTCGCGGCGTGGACGGTCGGCGGGGCCGCCTCGGCAACTGTTGCGGGCGGGCTCGCAGGCTGCTGTGCGGGCGGCGACGCCTCACGCCCGCACCCGGCCAATGCGAGAGCCGCGACAAGTCCGGACGCGGCACTCCGCGAGAAAGGGGATCTTCGTTTCACGTGAACTCCAGAGAACAACCGATGCGCATCACCGGCACGCCTGCACGTGCGCCGGACGATGGCAAGGAGAGATCTCCGACCGGAACGTGCCGGTCGGAGACCGGGTTACAGAGTGTTGAGTGCTTCGATCGCCTTGGTGGCATCCTGCATTGAATCGACAGCCGCGTAAGCGACGAACTGTGTGCCGAGGGCGGAGGCAGAGAAACCACGCAGATTGATGCCCGCCTCGGCAAGCTTCTGCGCGAGCTTGGCCGCAACGCCCGGCTCGTCCCGGCCCATCACCCGCACCGAATGCAGCTTGCGCGTAACGTTGAAACCGACGTGCGCGGCGGCCGCGATCTCCCGGTCGCCCTGCAACGGCGCTACGAAGACGATCCCCTTGCCGGGCTCGTCGGGTGTCCTCCGCGAGATGATGGACTGCAGGTTCGCGCCGGCATCGCGCAGAATGCCGAGCACGTCAGCAAGACCACCTGGGCGGTCGGGAATGGTTGCTGCCCAAACGTCTACGTGTTCCACGAGCAGATCCATGGCATTCCTCCTTCTTGTGATACCCATTTTAAGTCTAGGTCATGGCTGCTGGGCAAACAAGCCGAATCAGGTGGCCTATACTAGAAAGAATTCAGACGTTTCAATGGGAGGATGCGCACATGGCCAAAACCACCCCGTCCGATCACGTCCCACACGCCACTCCGGACAAAACGAAGGACACGGAACCCGCGGCGATCGGCGACGCAGCGGCACGCATCGCTGCGATCATGACCGAGGCGAACGAGCGCCTGTTTCAGTTGCAGACCGATGCTGCCTACGCTGCCTTCGCCGAGAATTCGAAGCACATTCAGTCGCTGCTCGAGAACTCCACGCGTGCACACTCGCTGCTCGATACGAAGGATTCCGCGGCAGCCCTCGCGCAATGGCCGACGCTGTACCAGGAGAATGCGAAACGGATGGTACAGGTGACGCGCAGCTGGTTCGACATCGTTTCGCAGACGCAGGCCGAAATGGCCAAAGTGCTCGGCGAGCCGCTCGCGCGCAGCAGTCCGGATGCGCAGCAGTACTTCGACCATTTCACCAAGGCGATCACCGAATGGCATGAGACCGCAGCGCGACAGGTAAGAGGTGCACTCGGGCTGAAGGGCGCGAGCGCGGGCGAATCGCCCGACAAGAAAGGGTAAGGCGCGCGCTCGCCCGCGCCGTGGGCGAGCACGACACGCGGATTCCGCCGGGATGCCGGTGGCGGACGGGAGACCGTGAAGAAGAAGATCGTTTCGCTCGCGCTGCAGGGCGGGGGGGCGCACGGTGCGTTCACCTGGGGCGTGCTCGATCGCCTGCTCGAAGAGCGGCGCATCGAGATCCAGGGCATCAGCGGCGCGAGTGCCGGGGCGATGAACGCGGTCGCGCTCGCCCATGGCTACACCGTGGGCGGTCGCAAGGGCGCACGCGAAGCGCTCAGGGCCTTCTGGGAGAGCGTTGCCAGCACTGCGTCCTTTGCCGTCGTCCCGGGGGACGGGGCAACGGCGCTCAAGATCGACGCCGAGGCGCGGCCAACCGCGGCCTTTCAGGCCTTTCTCGCGCTGGCGCGTTTCGTCTCGCCGTATCAGTTCAATCCCTTCGAACTCGACCCGCTGCGCGACGTGCTCTCGCAGCAGATCGACTTTGAGCGGCTGCGGGGAAGCTGCCCGATCCAGCTCTTCATCGCGACCACCCGCGTCACCACCGGCACGTTGCGGCTCTTCCGCAACCGGCATCTCACCATCGACGTGCTGCTTGCATCGGCGTGTCTGCCGTCGATCCAGCGGGCGGTGGAAATTGATGGCGAGGCGTACTGGGATGGCGGGCTCGCGGCAAACCCGCCGATCTACCCGCTGGTGCATCGCTGCACGGCGCATGATGTCATCGTCGTGGTCCTGAACGCATCGCGTCGTGCCGAGGTGCCCAAGACCACGGAGGAGATCTGGCATCGGCTGAACGAGATCAGCTTTGGCTCGTCGTTCTTCACCGAGTTGCAGGGGCTGGCACTCGCCACCCGCGAGGCGGAGCGGTCGTTGTTTCCGCTGGGGCGTCTGGAGCGGCGGCTGCGGCAGCTCAAGATGCATCTCATCGACGCGCAGAGGCTGATGAGTCAGTTGAGCACGATGAGCCGGCTCAACACGCATCCGGCCTTCCTCAACGCCCTGCACGACGAGGGGCGCAAGCGCGCAGACCAATGGCTGGAGGAGAATTTCGAGCTGATCGGCGAGCGCTCTTCGTTTCGCCTCGACAGTTTCCTGCGCTGAGCAGCGGCCCGCCGCGACGATGAGCGCGCACGGCGCTACTTCGCGTCTCGTGTGCGCCGCTGAAACGAAACGGAAGCCGGCGCACGCGGCAGTCTCACCTCGCGATCTTTCCAGCCCAGTCGATCGCCGGTCTGGCTGTGGATGCGCCACGGCTCACCGGCGGATGGCCACGCGAACACGAGGCCCCCGGGCGGCGGCGTGAGGCCGCCAGCGACATCCAGGGTGATCGCCTGCGCGGTGCTGCGCAATTCGTAACTCAGCCTGCCGTACGGCGTTCTGAGATCCGCGATGGCGATACCGTCGCCCGCGAGCCATGTCGTCGGGACGCCACCGGCGAGGACGATGGAGCCATCGCTCTGGCGCTCGTAGGCGAACAGATCGAGCGCAGCGCTCACGAAATCGGACGCGATCCATCCATGCGGCATGTCGCCGATGAAGCGCGGTTCGCGTGGCAGCCGCCCGACGACCTCGGCCCACTGGTTCCAGCCGGCAGGGCGGCGGTCCCCCATGAGCCCGTCGACGAGTTCGATGGCGCGATCACGGCGGCCGAGCCGCACGAAAGCGCCGACGCTGCGCAGTTCGTACGGCGTGTAATCCTTCCATTCGGTCGATCCGCCCCGACGCTGGAGGAAAGCCTGCCAATAGCGCTCGAAGGTGCGGTCGAGCTCCCGCTGCGGAAGTGCTGCCTGCATGCCTGCGATCGACAGACCGATCGTGGTGGAGGTTGCGTCGAAGTCGCCGCGATCTGCGCTGCCGGGAATGTAGTCGATGCCGTGCTGCGCGATGCTGGCGCGGATCGACGCATCCAGATCGCGCCGGAAGTCGTCGCGCTCGCGGGCAAACGTCGCGGCGTCCTGTTGCCTGCCGAGCGCCTCGGCGATCGCCACGGCGCTGGCGTAGCCGGCGACAGTCCAGAAGTCATCCCAGTAGGAATAGGCAGGCCGGTCGGAATAACCCTCGTGGCTGATCGACGGCGGCATCAGGCCGTAGTACGCGCGGCGCGCCGGCGTCTCGTTCTCCGCGCGTCGTTCCTTTTCCCGCAGCGCGTTCATGTAGCCGACGGCGGCAGCGACGTGCGGCCACATCGCGGCCAGCCAGTCGCGGTCGTGCGTGTAGCGGTAGTACTGCGCGATCAGATAGACGAGCTCGCCGTGGCTGTCGTTCTCGACCACCGGATCGGCACCGCGATGATCGACACAGCAGGGCACCTTGCCGTCGGAGAACTGGTGCGGCACGAACCAGTCGATGTACTCGCGCACGACGCTCGCATGGCCGAGGCGCAGCAGCCCGTCCGACATCATGGCGCCGTCGCGGATCCAGGAGCGCGCATATGCCCGCGTGCCCGGCTGCAGCGCAGGACCGTTGCGGCTCAAGAGCATGTGCGCGAGCGCCGTGCGCAGGGTGTCCGCGATCGGCTTCGCCGCCGGCGGCACGCGCAGGCGGACGTGATCGAGCTCGGAGCGCCACGCGGCGGCGGTGGCGTCCTGCTGCTGTGCGAGCCACGCGCCCGCGTCCACTGCGGGCAGCAAGGGTTCGCCGGTGAGCGGCGCGACGATGCCGATCTCTCGACTTCCGTGCGGTGGCAGTTCGAGGCGATACGTGAG
This sequence comes from Betaproteobacteria bacterium, assembly GCA_016791345.1. Lineage (NCBI taxonomy): Bacteria > Pseudomonadati > Pseudomonadota > Betaproteobacteria > Betaproteobacteria bacterium. The sequence continues at coordinate 9,427 of JAEUMW010000277.1, forward strand.
CGCGCCGGAGGCGAATCCGTCGTCATTGCTGACGCCGGCCCCGGCCGCTGCAGTGGGGCCATCGAGCAGCCGGGGAAGGCTTCCGATTGCCGAGTCGGCAAGCGTGATGTGCCCGGGTACGGTCAGCGGAAAGAAGCGGCGCTCGCCGTTGACCGCCAGCGCGCTGCCATCCCAGCGCAGGGCGCGAATTGGCGCGACCCCGCCCGTCGTGTTCAGGAACTGTGTCGGCGGATTGACCTGGAACGGACGCAAGGCCAGCGCAAGCGTCACGTTGCGTGGCTGCGACGTGCGATTCTCGATGCGATAGCGCGTCACCAGTGCGGATTGCGCACGCGTGCCGATGCCGAAGGCGGTCACATGGAGCGCGAGATCGGTCGTGCGCCAGGTAACGGTCGGGATCGGCAGATAGTCGTCCTGCAGCGAGTGCTCGGGTGTCACGTCCGCCCAGGTGACGAGCCCCTGTTCGGTGAGCAGGAATGGCTCGAGCGCGGGCGCGCGCGGGCCGGGTTCGAGCGCGCCGTCTTCCGAAAGCAGTCCCTGCACCGTGCCGCCGTTGATGCCGACAACGGTCCAGTAGCTTTGCTCGCCGGAGAAGCCGCGCGGGTAATGGCCGCGCGGCGCGTCCCGTGCGATCGCGGAGAAGAAGGCATTGGCCGAGGCGCCAAAGGCGAGATCCTTGACCTCGATCTCGGCGATGCCGTAGGCCTGCGCCGGGCCGTCGACGAGCCGCAGGCGCAGAAAACGGGTTTCCGATTCCGTCAGCAGATGCGGGTCGATTCCGCCTTCGCCGTTCTTCACCTGACGCACGGTGCGCCAGTTCGCGCCGTCGTCGGAAAACTCGATGTCATAGCGCGAGGCGTGCAGACCGGGCAGCCAGCGCACGACGAGCCCGCCGAACTCGCGGGGCTCCTGGAAATCAAGGGTGTAGGTCTGTTCGGCGCCGTCGGCCGGATCGCTGCGCCAGGCGGTGCCGGCCGTGCTGTCGAGCGCGCTAGCCGGTGCGTGGGATGCGAGCGAGGAAGTCGCGCTGGACTTGGGCGCTGTGGGAGCAACCGACGCCGCCGGCAGCTCGCGCAGCGTCAACTGCTCGAAGCAGACCGAACCTTTGCCGCCACCCTGACCGCGTGCGACGACCAGCTCCAGTGTCGTGGTGTGTCGCAGCTCGCGATCGGTTGTCGGCCCCCAGGCGAACTCGATGTGCCGGCGCTTGAAGCGCACGTTCTGCCATTCGTGCGGGAATGCGAAGTCCGGGCGGTTCACCCACCAGACGTTCTCCCCGCTCGCGTCGATGAGCTTGAACTGAAGCGCGTTGGGCGGGGCGTCACCGCGCAGCCCGAAGACGAACTCGAAATTCTGCGGAAAGTCGAGCGGCAGCTCGCGCCGTGCGACTGCGTAGCCGGACACGCTGCCGAAGTCGAAATCGAGGCACAGCGCCTTGCCCCGGCTGCCTGGCACTGCGCGCAGACTCGCCCCGACGCCGTTGGACGCCGCAGCCTGCCAGGGCGAGAGGTCGTGAAAATCATCGAGGAGCTGCATCGAACCTCCCTGTGGGGCCGCGATCGCGCCCGGGCTTGTCAGTGCAAACCCGAGCCAGAGCGCGAGGTGACAGACCCACTTCATCCCTTACGCTGCCGAGCCAGGGCCACTGGATGCAATGCTCCTGGAGCGCGAGCAGCACCAGCGGGACCGCAAGCAGGTGTTCATCGATGCGAACTCGAACAGCAGGCGTTCGACGACTTCGCCCTCGCGATCCAACACCCGGAAGGTGCTGAGGAAGAACAGCGGCAGAAGGCGCGTCAGGCTGCGCATGATCGAGCGCGAAGGCGGCACGACCGGTTCCGCCGCCGGCGCGGCGCTAGCGGGGCGTACCCTTGGCGACTGCCGTGGGCTCATCGAGCCAGCCGCCGGTGAAGCCGGCGCGTTCCAGTCCGCGCCGGATGTAGGGATTGGTCTTCATGTAGCGCCAGACGAGCCCGGTGCGCTGGTTCTCGATCATCGCGATGATCGGTCCCTGGTTGATGCCGACGTAATCGCTGTCGACCCAACCGAAGCCAGGGATGACGCGACCGTGCGTGAGCGGGACGTCGTAGTCGAAGCTCTGGTTGAACGCGTCGAGGAAGCCGTACTTGCCGTAGATGAACTCGCCGTAACGGTCGTGCATGTTCTCGACGGTGGGGATGACGATCTCCGGAGCGAAGGGCAGCGAGGCAGCGGCCGCCGTCGGGGCGATCGTGCCATCGTCGACCGAGTACACCATGCCGATGCCGCGGGCGCTGTAGGTGCGGAAGCGCCGCATCTCGCCGTGGTATTCGAGCTCGATATCGGCCGAGCCGTCGCTCGCCGTGAGTCCCCACATGTTCTCGCCGTAGCCGACCCAGCGCATCGGGTTGGCGATCGCATACGCGCGCTGTGCGTAGGTTGCACGGCGCGAATTCTCGAAGTAGTCGAGGCCGGCCTTGCGCATGGGACCGTCGACGATGCCGCGAAAATCGATCCAGACGTGCGAGTACTGATGCCCGAAAAGCGGCGTGAAGGTCAGGTGCGGCTGGCCGTAGAGCTCGCCCCAGTAGTGCTCGTAGCCGCGTCCCCATTCCTCCCATGACACGGGCTCGACCGGATGCGTGGGCGATCCCAGCGCCAGGATGTAGACGAGCATCGCCTCGTTGTAGCCGAGCCAGTCGTGCTCGATGAAGCCCGTCTCCGGGACCCAGCCGTGGGAGATCGCGGGCGGTCGCGCCTGCGCCCAGCGCCAGTCGACACGGCGGTAGATTTCGTCCGCCAGGCGTCGGATCTCGGCTTCTTTCTCGTCCTTCCCGTCGAAATAGGATTGAGCGAAGAGAATGCCGCCGAGAAGGAGCGCGGTGTCGACGGTGGAGACCTCGATCGGCCCCGACCGCAGACCCGTCTTCATGTCGAGGAAGCGATAGAAGAAGCCCTTGTATCCCGCGGCATCGGTGCCGCTCTCGCTCTGCGGTGCCAAGTGAAAGAAGCGCAAGGTCGTGAGCACACGCTCGCGCGCCGCTTCGCGCGTGACGTAGCCGCGCTCGACCCCGATCGGGTATGCGGTGAGCGCGAAGCCGACCGCTGCAATGCTCGCGAACGAAGGCGTCGGCCAGCGATCCGGAACGAGCCCGGTCTTCGGATCGGCCAGGTCCCAGAAATAGTTGAAGGTGCGCGCTTCGATGTCGTCGAACAGCGGCGGCAGTTTCGTCGTCAAGATGGGCGGGGCGGTGTCTGTGGCTGAGGGGAGGAAGCGGCTCGCGACGGCGATGATCGTAGCGACGAGCACCAGCACCGCGATGAGCCAGCGCAATGGCGTTGGGAACGCCCGCTTCTTGCCGGCTGGCTGATCGAGAGTGGGCAGCATGATGTCGGGTGCAGCATCAACTCGCGAACTCATCGAGCACACCTCCGTGTGTTGCGATCACACGCGAGTAGAAACGTGCGCTTGCCTTGGGCGTGCGGCGCTGGGTCTCGAAGTCGATGTGCACGAGACCGAAGCGTTTGGAAAAACCGAGAGACCATTCCAGATTGTCCAGCAAAGACCAAGCGAAGTATCCCTGCACATTGCATGCCGCGGCACGCGCCGCGCGCACTGCGCGCAGATGGCTTCGCAGGTAGTCGACACGCAGCGGATCTGCGGGCGCGTCACCCGAGACGGTCGGGGGATCGTAGAATGCGGCGCCATTCTCCGTGATGTAAACCAGCGGATTCCCGTAGCGCTCCTTCACCCATACGAGCACGTCGGTGAGACCCTGCGGATACACCTCCCAGCCGGTTTCCGTGTAGGTGGCCTGCATCTGGCGCACCGCCACGGCCGCGACAGGCCACGCCGCCGGATCATGGCGGGTGACGCTCCGGGTGTAGTAGTTGACGCCGAGGAAATCGATCGGTTCGCGGATCTGCGCGAAGTCCATCTCGGGCCATTCCGGCCACGCCGCGCCGAAGACCTCGCGCAGTTCCGCGGGATAGCTGCCGAGAAACACCGCGTCGAGGTACTGGCGGTTCATGTAGGCATCGGCGCGCACGGTGGCCGCCACGTCTTCCGCGGACCGCGAGGCGGGGTACTTCGGCTCCAGGTTGACGACGAGGCCGATGCGGTGCCTGCCTTCCGCGCGATAGGCCCGCACTGCCGCGCCGTGGGCGCGCAACAGGTGGTGGCTCGCGATCGGCGCCTCGAAAGCGCTGCGATGGCCGGGCGCGTGCACGCCGTGCAGATAGCCCGCATCGGTGACGACCCAAGGCTCGTTGAGCGTCGCCCACAGCTTCACGCGATCGTCGAGGCGGCGGAACAGGACCTGTGCGTAGTCCGCAAACCAACCGGCGATATCCGGGTTGAGCCAGCCGCCGCGATCATCGAGCGCGGCGGGGAGATCCCAGTGATAGAGCGTGGCCATCGGCTCGATGCCGTGCTCGAGCAGGCTGTCGACCAGGCGTTCGTAGAAATCGAGGCCCGCCGGATTCACGGCACCCCGTCCCTGCGGCATCACGCGCGACCAAGAGATGCTGAAGCGATAAGCGTTGAGGCCGAGTGCACGCATCAGCGCGACGTCGTCGCGACAGCGACGGTAATGGTCGCAGGCGACGTCGCCGGTGTCGCCGTCATGCGTCCTGCCGGGGGTGTGTGCGAAGCGCTGCCAGATGCTGGGACCGGCGCCATCGGCGAGCGGCGAACCCTCGATCTGGTAGGCCGATGTCGCGGCGCCCCACAGAAAATCGCTGGGAAAGACGTCTTGAGGACTCAAGGTGTTCGCGCCGGCGGCTGCCAGTTGGCAAAAAGGGGCTATGTTAGGGGCCGATCGTGGTGCATTCAAGCCGAAACGAATCGGCTACGGTCCGCCCGAGACGAGCCGCATGCCCGGGAAAGGCATCCGCAGTCGCTGCCGGGTTCCGGCGCGGGCTCGATCGAGCCCCGAAATCGAGGCACCATCAGGATCAAACTGGCGAGCGGGCGCGCTTGCACAGGAGGAGGGAATGCGTGCCGCGGCCGGGTCAGGGGCGACCGCCGGGTTTCACTGTTGCGCGCCACCGAGATAGAATCGAAGCACGCCCCGGAATCTGGAAGAAGAAAATCGCCGCCACGCGCGGCGACCGACTGGCAAGGATCGCGTCCTGACGGGGTGACGGGTCCCGCGTGAGTCGTGCGGGAACGGGCCAGGTACGGGAAAGGGGAGGTTCCGAATGGTTGTTGTAGCGAGCGAACACAGGATCCGCGAAAAGCGGATTGGCCGCATCGGGCCGAATGCGATCACCCGCGTGGCCGATGCGTTGCGGTTGCAGGTCGGCCAGGGCGGAACCGCGCGGCTCTTTCGTTCTGCCGGGATCGAGAGGTATCTCGTTTCACCACCGCGGCAGATGGTCGACGAACGCGAAGTGAAGCATCTGCACCGCGTCCTGCGCGCCGAACTCGGCCTGGAGCGCGCCCGCTGGGTCGCGCGTGCAGCGGGCTTTGCCACCGGCGACTATCTGCTGAGCGAACGCATCCCACGAGTGGTCCAGTTCGTCATGCGGGCGCTGCCCTCCAGGGTCGCGAGTCGTCTCTTGCTCGCCGCACTGCGCCGCCATGCCTGGACCTTCTCGGGCAGCAGCGTCTTTGCCGCACGCACCGGGCGCCCCCTGCACATCTGGATCAGCAGTTGCCTCGTCTGCTGTGGATCGATCGCCCACGAACCGCTCTGTGACTACTACGCGGCGACCTTTCAGCGCCTGTTTCGCGGACTGGTCGATCCTGGCGCGGTCGTCCGTGAGACGGAATGCGAAGCCATGGGGGCGGATGCCTGCCTGTTCGAGGTCAAATGGTAAGGCGTCCGGCACACGACGAAGGCTGGGGCCGCTGCCGGGCGCAGCGGAAGACGTCCGGGAGAAACCGCAGAACGAAGTCGGTGTGACGGATCGCTAACGGGCTGACTTTGCCCGGCGCCGCGCCCACCAATCGCGGAAAAGCGGTTCGGGCAACGCCTTGCTGATGGCGTAGCCCTGCGCCAGATCGCAGCCCAGTTCGCGCAGCTTGTCGAGAGTGGCCATGTCCTCGACGCCCTCGGCGACGGCGACGAGCCCGAAGTTGTGCGCGAGATCCACCATGGCGCGGACGATCTGCGCGTCGCCCCGGCTTTGCAGCATGTTCTGCACGAACAGCTTGTCGATCTTGATCTCGTCGAACGGCAGTCGCTTGAACTGGGCGAGCGACGAATACCCGGTGCCGAAGTCGTCCATGGCCAGCCGCACGCCGAGGCGCCGCACGCGATCGAGCACCTGGACCGAGCGCTTGACGTCGCTCACGATGGTCCCTTCGGTGACTTCGACCGTGAGCAGTTCCGCCGGAACCGACCAGGCATCGAGGCTCTGCGAGAGAATCTCCGGCAGCTCGTCGTCATTGAGCAGATTGGCCGAGACGTTGACGCTCATGCGTACATCGACGCCGCTACGGCGGAAACACACGGTGTGACGCAAGGCCGTGTTGAGGATGAAGAGCGTGAACGAGTGGTTGATCTCGGTGCTTTCCGCGATCTGCGCGATCAGCGCTGCGGACAGCGCCCGCGGGTCGCTGCTCGGCCAGCGCACCAGCGCCTCGGCGGAACCGCAGTGTCCGGTGGCGACATCGATCTGAGGCTGATAGTGCACCTCGAGCGCGTTCGTCCTGAGCGCTTCGCGCACGAGGTCCGCCAGCTCGGAAGTGCGCGTGATCGAGGGCGTCTGGCGCGGCTGCGCGACGCAGTAGCCTTCCTCCGTCAGGGCAGCGGCCTGGCACGCGGCATCTGCCAGG
>JAEUMW010000278.1 GCA_016791345.1 Betaproteobacteria bacterium
CACGCTCAACGCCCGGTCGGTTCCCGGGACCCGCAAGCTCAGAACGAAGATCACGGCGCTCGTGATCGTTTTCCTCCTGCTCGCCCTTGCCGCCATCGGACTCACGCTCGTCGAAGCGAGAAAATTCGAGGGCAGCGCAGCAGCGGTGAACGATCTCGGCAGCGAGCGCATGCGCGCCTATCGCATCGCTTTCCTCGCGTCGGAGATCGCGAGCGGGCGCGGCGACACGGCGCTCCTGCGTAGCCAGGCCGTCGCCGAAGTCGCCCGCTTCGAGGACGTCCTCGATCGACTGTCGCAAGGCGATCCGGCGCGCCCGCTGTTTCTGCCGCCGAGCGACACCGTGCGCCGACAGCTGGATGACGTGGATCGGCGCTGGCACGGAGTGGTTAAGCCGCTCGCGCTAGGGATCATCGAAGGTGGCGTGAAACCGGCCGGCAGTGCGTTGCTCGAACGCTATCGGGTGGAGGTCGACGGCTTCGTCGACACCGTGAACGCGCTGGTGCTCACGGTGGAACAGCAGGTCACGCGCGACACCGCGACACTGCGTCTGCTGCAGGTTGCATTGATGGTGCTCGCCCTCGTCGCGTCGCTGGCGATGGCGTTCCTGCTCTTCCACCTCATCGTGCAGCCGGTCACACGCCTGCAGCAAAGCCTCGAACGCATCCAGAACGGCGACTTCGCGGTGCGGCTGCCGGTCGATTCGAAGGACGAGTTCGGGGCGCTTGCGCTCGGCTTCAACCGCATGGCCGATCATCTGCAGGGTCTGTATCGCACCCTGGAGGACCGTGTGGCGCAGAAGACGCGGTCGCTGGAGCAGAAGAACCGCGAGCTCGCGACCTTGTACGAGATCGGCCGCCTGCTGAATGAGCCGATGTCGATCGAGGACACGTGCCGCGGTTTTCTCCGAAAGCTGATGTCCATCACGGGTGCAGCAGCCGGCGCCGTGCGGCTCACCGATCCGTCATCGAGACACATTCATCTCTATCTGCACGAGGGACTCGACCCGGACTTCGTCGTCGAGGAACGCTGCATCGAGATGGGCGAGTGCCTGTGCGGCGAGGCGGCCGAGAGCGCGCGACCGGTCATTCACGTCATCTCTCCGGCGCACCCGGACAACGTGTTGTACAAGTGCCAGAAGGTCGGCTACCGCACAGTGTCTGTCTTCACCATCGGCGTGAAGCGTCAGCTCCTCGGCATCTTCAATCTCTACTTCACCGGGCCGCGCGAATTCAACGCCGCGGAGCGGCAGTTGCTGGAGACCCTCGGGCAGCATCTCGGGGTGGCGATCGAGAACCAGCGCCTCGTCTCACGCGACAAGGAACTCGCAGTCACCGAAGAGCGCAATCTGCTGGCGCAGGAGCTGCACGATTCGATTGCGCAGTCGCTTGCGTTCTTGAACCTTGAGGCGCAGATGCTCGAGGAGTCGCTGGCGCAAGGCAACCTGGAGGCGGCGCGCGGAGAGCTCGCACAGATTCGCGAGGGAATCCAGGAGAGCTACGACGATGTGCGTGAGTTGCTCGTGCATTTTCGCACGCGCCTCAAGCAGGCCGACCTCGAGGCCACGATCCGCGCCGCCCTGCAGCGCTTCGAGGGTCAGACCGGCATCCGCACGCACTTCGAAGCGTCCGGCACCACCGTATCGCTCGCGCCGGAAGTGCAGCCGCAGGTGCTGCACATCGTGCAGGAGGCGCTGTCGAACGTGCGCAAGCATGCGCGCGCGACCGAGGTCACGGTGGAAGTCGTGCGCAACGACGGTTACCTCTTCTGCGTGCGTGACAACGGCCGCGGTTTCGATCCGGCAACACTCGCCGAGCGCTCCGATACCCACGTCGGGCTGCGCATCATGCGCGAGCGGGCGCACCGCATCGGCGGCGGGCTCGAGATCAGGGCGCAGCCGGATCGGGGCACCGAGGTCGCATTGAGGCTCCCGATCGCCCGCGCGGAGGCGGCGTGAAACCGATCCGCGTGCTGCTGGTGGACGATCACGCGCTCTTTCGCAGCGGCATCAAGGCGCTGCTGTCCCGCCAGGCCGACTTCGAGGTTGTCGGCGAGGCGGGAGACGGTCTGGAAGGGGTGAAGCGCGCCGCGGCACTGCGCCCCGACGTCGTCCTGCTCGATCTGCACATGCCGGGCATGTCCGGTCGCGAAGCCGTGAAGCTGCTGGCCGAAGAAGTGCCGCAGGCGCGGGTCGTCATGCTGACGGTCTCGGAGGACGCCGAGGATCTGCTGGAAACCCTGCAGGCGGGCGCGCACGGCTATCTCCTGAAGAACATCGACACCGAGTTCCTCGTGCAGAGCGTGCGCCGTGCGGCAGCCAGTGACGCCCCGGTGTCGGAGGAAATGACGGGCAAGCTGGTGCAGGGCGTGAAGGCCAAGACGGGAGCGCCCGAACTGGCGCGCGAACCGGAGCGGCTCACGCGGCGCGAGCACGAGATCCTCGCGCGCATCGCCCAGGGTGCGAGCAACAAGGAGATCGGCCGCGATCTCGATCTCGCCGAAAGCACGGTGAAGATCCACGTGCGGCACATCCTGCGCAAGCTCAATCTGGCGAGCCGGGTA